>CAZZLX010000389.1:0-4416 GCA_964655235.1 uncultured Rhizobium sp. | reverse complement strand
TCCGCATGTCGGGATACCCGACCAAGGTGAAGGCGCTCGCCTGGTCGACCAAGCCCTACTTCCTCGCCACGTCGGGCGCCGACCAGATCATCTGCTGGCCGTTCGCCGGATCGGGCCCCTCGGGCAAGCCGCCGATCGAGTTCGGCGGCCGCGGCACGCAGATCGTCACCCGCGTCGCCTGCCACCCGGCCGGCGACGGAATCGCCGCCGGGTATGACAACGGCGAGGTCACGATCGGCCGCATCAGCTGGCGGCGCATGGCGCTGGCCCTCGAAGCCACCAAGTCCGAGGTCACCGCGCTCGGCTGGTCGCCCGACGGCAAGTTCATCGCCGCCGGCGACGACGCCGGCCACATGACGGTGATGCCGGTCGACCTGCCGCCGGCTTAAGATTTCGTGTCCCCTCTCCCGCGAAGCGGGGGAGGGTTAGGGTGGGGGCGAGCGAAGCGAGAGCTCCAGCTACTCGGGAAATCCCTCGACGAACGTAACGAGCTGGTCAAAGCGCCAAACCTCGAGACGTTTGGATTTCTCCCTCACGCGAGTTTCCATCGCTCGATCTTCCGTGACCAGTACATCAGCCTCGACTTCGGCCGTCATCGCGATCAAGGCATCTTCGGCGTGAATAGGATTTCCCTTGGTGATGTCGCTGAATTTGACGGCGCCAGAACCACCCCAGCGCGCCTCACCCCACCTTGACATTCCCCAGGCAGCTCCGCTGGTTGGGATTTTTCGGACGCGTACCTTTCGCATCTCGGCCTGTTTCGCCGCGTTCGGAATCCGTGCGATCTCGTCGTCTTGGATGTGCGTTCGAAGAATTTCGATATGTCCCGCCACGACTGCTTGGTTCAGTCGATCAGTGAACCCCCGCCGGGCGATGATCCGGTCATAGATGTTCGTGTCGAGCATCAGCTTCTTGGGCATGGGACAAACTCGCTTCGCTCGCCCCCACCCTAACCCTCCCCCGCTTCGCGGGAGAGGGGATAAGAGGCACTACCTCTTCCCCAGCAGCGCCTCGATGCCGAGGCCGACGGACATCAGATGGCGGTCGCCCATGTGCTCGCCGACCAGCATGAGGCCGACCGGGCCTTCGCCCGGCGTGTGGATCGGCAGGGTCAGCGATGAGCGGTCGAGGAAGTTGAACAGCGAGGTGTTGCGCAAGACCATCGCGTTCTTCTGCAGGAAGGTTTCGGGCGTCGCGACCTCGTCGAGCGCCGGCGCCACGATCGGCGTGGTCGGGCAGATCATCGCATCATAGGGAAGCGTGACCGCCGCGGCGCTCGCGATCATGCGCTGGCGCGCGTGCATGACGTCGATGTAGTCGGCCGCCAGCATCTCGCCGCCCTTCTTGATCCTGAGCAGCACCAGAGGATCGAACTGCTCGCCCTTGGTCGCGATCGTCTCGCGGTGATGCGAGAAGGCCTCGGCCGCGGAGAAGCCGCCCTTGGCGTTGATCTTCGGGATCTCCGGCAGGTCCGGCATCTCGACGTCGACCAGCATCGCGCCGGCGGCCGACAGCTTCGAGAGCGCCCGCGCCCAAGCGGCGGAGACAGTCGCGTCGAGGCCGTCCTGCACCAGCGTCTTGATCACGCCGAGGCGCATGCCTTTCACCGGGATCGCCGGCGGCACGACCACCGGATCGTCGGCCATCACCGCGTCCAGGATCGCGCAGCAGGCGAGCGTGTTCGCGAGAGGCCCGATCGAGTCCTGGCTGAAGGACAGCGGGAAGGCGCCGGTGAGCGGGATGCGGCGCGCGGTCGGCTTGAAGCCGGCGATGCCGCAGAGCGAGGCCGGGATGCGGACCGAGCCGCCGGTGTCCGAGCCGATCGAGCCCGCGCACATGCCGTCGGTCACCGAGACCGCGGCACCCGAGGACGAGCCGCCGGGGATGCGGCCGCGCTTCCTGTCCCACGGGTTCCTCGGCGTGCCGTAATGCGGGTTGATGCCGATGCCGGAATAGGCGAACTCGGTCATGTTGGTGCGGCCGACCAGCACCGCGCCGGCGGCACGCAGACGGCGGACGATCGGCGCGTCCTCCTTCGCCGGCGCCGCGTCCTTGAGCGCGACCGAGCCGGCGGGCGTCGGCTCGCCCGCGATGTCGAAGAGGTCCTTCACGCCGATCGGCACGCCCGCCAGCGGCGAGGTTACCTTGGCATGCTTGCGCACGCTGTCCCAGCAGTCCGCCTGGGCGCGGGCGCGCGCATGCCAGACCTTGACGAAAGCGCGGCCGCCCTCGCCCGCCTTGTCGTCGATGCGCGACAGCGCCTCGTCGACCAGCGCGCGGGAGGTCGTCCGCCCCGCGGCGAGGTCCGCGGCGAGTTCGAGGATCGGCTTCATCTGGAATTCCCCTTCGTGTTCCTAGGCGCGGCGGCGGTTGAGCCCGAGTTCGCGTCCGATTTCCCTGAGAGCCCGCGACAGCACCGGCGCCTCGACGGCACCGAGACGTTGCGCGTCGCGTGCTTCGATAGTCGCGATCTTCCGAGGCCGGATGATGGACGGCGCCGGGAGACCCGCCTTCGATAGATTGGCGACGGGAACGTCCGCAGGCCAGCCGCGATTCTCGGCACTCGTGATCATCACGACCCACAGGAGGCCGTGAGCCTCTTCGATATCACCGGTCGAAACCACCAGGGCCGGGCGGCGCTGCCGGGTCGGTCGATCCGTATACGGAAAAGGAACGGCGACGACGTCGCCCTGCCTAAAGCCTCCCATAGGCCTTGCGATCGGCGTCCGATTCCCACTCGGCGAAGGTGCCGAACGGATCGTCGGCGCCGGAGGAATCCGCCTTCCGAAGCGTGACGACGCCATCCGCGATCTCGTAGGCGATCTCGTCCCCGACCTTCAGTCTGAGGACGGACCGCACCGCCTGCGGTATCGTCGTCTGCGCCTTGCTGGTGAGTTTGCTGGTGATCATGCTCAGTAAGGATTATCCTTACCCTCCTTCCGACGTCAAGCATGCCGGATTGGAGGTGCCGCCCCGGCATACTTGAACTACAGTCACCCGCTCCCATCCTCCCCTGGGAATTCCATGGTCGCGATCACCGCGGATGTGCGTAACGACGCCCGTGTCATCGGGCTGGTCAGCGTCGCCCACTTCTTCAGCCACTTCTACGTGCTGGCGCTGCCGCCGCTGTTCCCGGTGCTGAAGGAGACCTACGGCGTCTCCTACGTGGCGCTGGGATTGCTGATGGCGTCGATGAACATCGGCACCGGCGTGCTGCAGACGCCGATGGGATTCCTGGTGGACCGTATCGGCGGCCGGCAGGTGCTGATCCTGGGCTTGGCGCTGCATGCGGCGGCGATGGGCGCGATCGGCTTCTCCAACGGCTACGTGATGACCCTGGTGCTGATGGGGATCTCCGGCATCGCCAACTCGGTCTATCACCCAGCCGACTACTCGATCCTCAACGCCTCGATCGACAAGCGGCGGATCGGCCGCGCCTTTTCGATCCACACCTTCGCCGGGTTCTTGGGATTCGCCGCGGCGCCGATGGCGATGGCGCTGCTCTCGGGTCCCCTCGGCTGGCGCGGCGCCTTGATCGCAACGGGCGCCGCCGGACTGATCTCGGCCGCGGTGCTGCTGTGGTTCCGCGACTCCCTCGCCGACGCGACGCCCGCCGATTCAAAGAAGAGCGCCGGCGTCAGCGCCGACCTGCTGCGCTCGCCGGCGATCTGGCTCGCCTTCCTGTTCTTTACCGTGCTCGCCTGCGCCGGATCGGGCCTCAACAGCTTCTCGGTCGCGGCGCTCGACATGGCCTATGGCACGCCGTTCTGGGCGGCGACCACGGGCCTCTCGGTCTACCTGTTCGCCGGCGCCGGCGGCGTGCTCGTCGGCGGCTGGATCGCCGACCGCACCGAGCGCCACGGCACTGTCGCCTCCGCCTGCCTGGTCGCGACTGCGCTCGCCTTCGCGCTTGTGGCGACGGTCGATCTCGGCAGCACCGGCTACATCGCGGTGATGGCGGCGACCGGCCTTCTCAACGGCGTCATCCAGCCGAGCCGCGACATGATGGTGCGCGCGGTCACGCCGCCCGGTTCGATGGGAAAGGTCTTCGGCTTCGTAACATCCGGCTTCAACGTCGGCGGCGTGATCGCGCCCCTGTTCTACGGAAGCCTGCTCGACCACGGCCAGGCGCAGGCGATCTTCTGGCTGGTCGCCGCGCTCAACCTCGCCTCGATCCTGACGGTGATCAGCGTCCGCGCCCGCCGTCCCGCGCTCAGCTAGGAGACCGACATGGCCGACTCATCCGACTACACGCCGCCGAAGGTCTGGACCTGGAACAAGGAGAGCGGCGGCCGCTTCGCCAGCATCAACCGGCCGATCGCCGGCCCGACGCACGACAAGGATCTGCCGGTCGGCAAGCATCCGCTGCAGCTCTATTCGCTCGGCACGCCGAACGGCGTGAAGGTGACGATCATG
>CAZZLX010000388.1:0-4434 GCA_964655235.1 uncultured Rhizobium sp. | reverse complement strand
GGTGCCGTCGAGCAGGATGTCGCCGGCCTTGGGCCGGTGCTCGCCGAACAGCGCACGCAGCAGGGTCGACTTGCCGGCGCCGTTGGGACCGACCAGCGCCGTCACCTCGCCCTCGCGGAAGGCGAGGTCGAGGCCACCGACGACCTTGAGGTCGCCATGGGCGAGCGTCAGGTCGCGGACCTGCAGCATCAGACGCCGATCCGCCGGCGCGAGAGGATCAGATGGAAGAAGAACGGCACGCCGACCACGGCGGTGACGATGCCGACCGGCACCAGCACGCCCGGCATCAGGATCTTGGAGATCACCGACGCGGCGGAAAGGAGGAGGGCCCCGACCAGCCCCGACATCGGCAAGAGGAAGCGCTGGTCTTCGCCGACGAAGAAGCGCGACAGGTGAGGGGCGACGAGCCCGATGAAGCCGATGGTGCCGACGAAGCTGATCGCGCTCGCGGTCATGAACGAGATCAGCGCGATCGTCACGAAGCGGAGCCACATCACGTTGACGCCGAGCGCGCGGGCGCGCTGCTCGCCGAGGCGGAGCGCGGTCATCTTCCAGGATTCCCGCATCAGCAGCGGAAGCCCGATCAGGCAGGCGAATGCCGTGATCTGGACGCTGGTCCATGTCGCCTTGGCGAGGCTGCCGAACAGCCAGAAGACGATCTGCTGGCCGACCTCGGGCGTGGCGCGGAACTGCAGCAGCGACTGAAGCGAATGGAACATGAAGAGGAGCGCGATCCCGGCCAGCACCATCGTGTCGGTGCCCATGCCGCGGATGTTGCCGACGCCATAGATCGTCGCCGAGGCGAGGCAGGCGAAGACGAAGGCACAGAAGGGCACGATGAAGCTCGGATTGAGGCCCCAGCCGCCGTTCTGGATGCAGAGAGAGGCACCGAAGCCGGCGGCGGCAGCGAGGCCGAGCGTGTAGGGGCTTGCCAGCGGGTTGTCGAGGAGCGTCTGCATCGTCGCCCCACTGGCGCCGAGAGCCACGCCGACGGTCAGAGCCATCAGCGCCATCGGCAGGCGGAGGTCCCAGACGATCGCGCGCAACGTCGAATCTGCTTCCCCGGGCCCGATCAGCGTCGCGATCACGTCCTCGATGCGGATCAGTGCCGGGCCCGTGGCGATATCGAGGACAAGCAGGCCGCCGAGGACGACAGCCAGGCAGAGGAACGCCACCATGCGCCGGCGCTCGACGCGCCGGTGCATGGCGATTGCATGTTCGACAGCCCTAGTCACGCCCTGGTGCTCACACCTTGCCGCCAGCGAGGTTGATCATGAACGTGCCATTCGGCTCGATCGGCAGGTACTTCCTGTAGAAATTCTGATAGGTCGCCTCAGGATCGAGATCGGCGAAAAGCTCCGGATAGAGCACCTTCGCCACGTATTGCAGGGACGCGTGGTCGGGGATCGTCCGGGATGCGCCGTGGTAGATCGCATGCACGCGGTTGGTCTTGACCGCCGGCAGGTCGGCCCAGCCCGGCCGCTTCACGAAGCCGGCGAGGCGTGTGCGGGCCTCGTCGGGCGTGACCCCTTCGCCCATCAGCTGAGCGGTCGCGTGCTTCCGCCACTCCGATCCTGCGATCAGGATCACGTCCGGTTTTGCTGCCAGCACCTGCTCGGGCGACACCGGCGCCCAGGTCTTCACCACCTCGCGGGTGACGTTGGCGCCGCCGGCGGTCAGCGCGATCGCGCCCCACATGTGATCGCCGTAGCTCACCCCTTGCTCGGCCGGCCCCTTGTTGCCGAGCTCGATGTAGATGCGCGGCGCCGGCTTGCCGGACCTGGCGACGCGCTCGCGGATCAGCGTGACCGTGTCCTGGTACTCCTTGTTGATGACGGCGGCCCGGTCCTCGGTGCCGAGCACCTGGCCCAGAACCCTGGTGCTGGCGAGATGCTTCTCCAGCGTCTGTGCATGATAGTCGACGACGACAACGGGGATGCCGAGCGAGACGAGGCGGCCGAAATCGGCGCCTATGCCCTTCACCTGCCAGTCGCCGAGGATCACGAGATCGGGCCTGAGCGCGATCACCTTCTCGACCGAGAAGGTGTTGACCTCGACCTCGCCGACATCGACCAGCTGGTCGAGCGACGGGCGCTTCGCCAGATGCACTTCCCAGTTCTGCGGTCGCCAGTCCTTCCAGGCGGCCTTGGAGATGCCGACGACGCGATCCATTGCCTGATTGCCGCCGACCGCGAGAAAATCCTCGAAGTAGAAGCCGAGCATGATGCGCTTGGCCGGCATCTCCACCGTGACCTCGCGGCCGAGCACGTCGGTGACCTTGAGCGGCGCGGCGGTGGCGGGGAGGGCGAACGCGAAAAGGGCCGCGATTGCGGCCAGGACGGTTCGGCGATGAAGGGAACGACGCATGGAGTCCTCGCGGTGAATTGTGGTCGTCACCGCGAACGAGCTTGCCGGGTCGCCATGACAACCGGCTCGCTACCGTCAGGGCACCCTGCCCGATGGCTTCGCTAAGTGACCACGCCGGACGGCAGGTTTCCTGGCTCGCGGCTCCTTGCCTTGCCGTCGCCTTCCCGGGCCGAAGATGCCCAGTGGCACGATGACGGAAGACTCGCCGCTCACAGTTGCAGGGGCAGCCGCGGATCGAAGCGACCGCTCCTACCGCGTTCCCTTTGATCCCCTTTCGGGGAACCGTCCGGCGCCGATGCTACGCGGCGCCACCCGGTCGGGTCAATTTGCCTTCTTGGCCGCCCTGAGTGCCGCGCGGACGCGCTCGACGACCATCTGGGTCGAGGCCGGCTTCACGATGTACCCCGCGATCCCGAGTGCCTTGAGCTTGTGCACGTCTCCGGGATCGCTGGAGGCGGTGAGCATCACGACCGGCGTCTGGACGCTTCCGGTCGGGAGCTCCCTGAGCTTCGTGATGAATTCGATGCCGTCCATGTTCGGCATCTTGAGGTCGCAGAGGATTACGTCGACGAACTCGCGATCCGACGAGATCAGATCGATCGCTTCCTTGCCGTCACGCGCTTGGAGGATCTCCTTGAAGCCGATGCCGTTCAGCATCCGCGCCATCATCGAGCGGATGAACAGCTGATCCTCGATCAGCAGGATCCGGATGTTGGCGAACTCGCTCATCGCCGGGTGCCATAGCACATCGACGCCGCGGCGCGACCCCGGAATACGGCATAGCGAAAGAAGATCGACGCCGTTGGTTAATGACCGAACGGTTATTCTTTGACCGCGCCGGTCAGGCTCGAGACGTAGTACTCGACGAAGAACGAGTACAGTATCGCCACCGGCAGCGAGCCGAACAATGCGCCCGCCATCAGGGCTCCCCAGTGGTAGACGTCGCCTTCGACGAGCTGGGTCAGCACGCCGACGGGAACCGTCTTCTCCTCCGATGAGGAGATGAAGGCGAGGGCGTAGATGAACTCGTTCCAAGACAGCGTGAAGGCGAAGATGCCGGCGGAGATGAGGCCCGGCACTGCCAGCGGCAGCGTGATCCGCCAGAGGATCTGCAGCCGAGAGGCGCCGTCGATCAGCGCGCACTCCTCGAGCTCGTAGGGAATGGACTTGAAGTAGCCGATCAGGAGCCAGGTGCAGAACGGGATCAGGAACGTCGGGTATGTGAGGATCAGCGCCCAGCTCGTGTCGTAGATGCCGAGCCCGTAGACCATGGTCGCGAGCGGGATGAACAGGATCGAAGGCGGCACCAGGTAGGCCAGGAAGATCAGGAGACCGACGGTCTGCGCGCCCCTGAATCGAAGCCGCGTGATCGCGTAGGCGGCGAGCACGCTGGCGAGGATCGAGAGCGCGGTCGCCGCCACCGCGACCACCATCGTGTTGAACAGCCACTCCGGATAGTTGGTCTGGAAGAGCAGCTTGTTGATGTTGGCGAAGGTCGGGTTCTTGATCAGGAACGGATTATGTTCTCGGAGGCTGTAGAGCTCCTCGTTCGGTTTGAAGGTCGTGACCCCCATCCAGTAGAAGGGGAACAGCAGCACGATGATGAACACGACCAGCGGCACGTAGACCGTCACCAGCCGCCGCGGCAGCGTGTTCAGGTAGTCCATGCCGGTGGAATCCGAGGTCTTCACCTCGCGGATGGCCGTATCAGTCATCGCGTTCACCCTGCTGCCACTTGCGCCGCTGCAGCCCGAAGTAGCTGGACAGCGTCGCCGCCACCAGGAAGGGGATCATCGCCGTCGCGATCGCCGCTCCTTCGCCGAGCTGGCCGCCGGGGATGGCGCGCTGGAAGGCCAGGGTCGCCATCAGGTGCGTGGAGTTCACCGGCCCGCCGCGGGTGATCGCGTAGATCAACTGGAAGTCGGTGAAGGTGAAGAGCACCGAGAAGGTCAGCACGATCGAGAGGATCGGCATCAGCATCGGCACGGTGACGTGGCGGAAGCGCTGCCAGGGCGTGGCGCCGTCGAGCGCCGCCGCCTCGTAGAGCGAGGGCGAGATCGTCTGCAG
>CAZZLX010000387.1:0-4448 GCA_964655235.1 uncultured Rhizobium sp. | reverse complement strand
GCCTCCACTAAGAGCGACCTCGGTCTGTCCTAAATAGTCTGAAGACGGACACGCGCGGGCTCATTCCGCTGGTGACAGCCGCGGGGACCTCGGGCAGCATGCGCGCCGAATTTTCCCATAGGAAAGCAGAACGATGGCCGAGAAGCCCGAAATCCTGTTCGTCGGCAGCATGCCGGACTGGTGGGTCGAGCGCATGGAGAAGTCGATCAGGCTCCTTCATGTGGCGAAGGCTGCCGACAAGGACGCCTTCATCAAGGAGCACGCGCCGAAGGCCAAGATACTGATGGCCGGTGCGCCGGTCGACGGCGCCATGATCGAGAAGCTGCCGAACCTGAAGTACATCTGCAGCATGGGGGCGGGGTACGACAAGATCGACGTAGAGACCGCGAAGAAGCGCGGCATCGTCGTCTCCAACACGCCGCACGTGACGGACGGCTGCGTCGCCGACATGGCGATGGCGCTGCTCCTGGCCCACGGCCGCAACATCGTCCAGGGCGACCGGTTCGTCCGTTCTGGCGCCTGGCTCAAGGGCGGCTATCCGCTGGTGCCGCGCGTCTGGGGCAAGCGCATGGGCATCCTCGGCCTCGGACGCATCGGGCTCGCGATCGCCAAGCGCGCCGCCGCCTTCGACATGCCGATCGCCTATCACAACCGCAAGCCGCGGACGGATGTGCCCTATTGGTACTATCCGAAGCTTCTCGACATGGCCCGTGACGTCGACATCCTGATGGTGGCGACGCCGGGCGGCGAGGGCACGCACCACATCGTCACCGCCGAGGTCATGAAGGCGCTGGGACCGAAGGGCCTGATCGTCAACATTGCCCGCGGCTCGATCATCGACGAGCCGGCGATGGTGAAGGCGCTCCAGGATGGCACGCTGGGCGGTGCCGCGCTCGATGTCTTCGAGTTCGAGCCGAAGATGCCCGAAGAACTCCACAAGATGGACAACGTGGTGCTGATGCCCCATCGCGGCGGCGGTACCTACGAGACCTGGGAAGACGCCTGCGACATGGTTCGCGACAACGTCTTCGCCTATCTCAAGACCGGCAGGCCACTGACCCCGATCCCCGAGACGCCGATCGGCTAGAAAGCGAAAAGCCCCGCGAGTGGGGACTCGCGGGGCTCTGGGAGAAGGGTCGCCACCGGGGAGGAGGCGGCGACCAAGGGGCACTTATTCTTCAGTGCGCCCTGGTTGGAATTGGCTTAGACGCGCCAGAAAGCTTTTTCGGCCTCGCGCTGCGCGTCGACGCGGCTGATGCCGAGATCCTTCAGCATGTGCTCGGACATCTCGCCGAGGGCGCGGCGCTCGCGGGCGCGACGCTCCCAGACGGCGACGAGGCCGGCCAGGCGGACAACGACCTGCATCGGGCTGGGGAGAGAGGGGAGGGACCGAGTGGCGCCCTTCAGGCCACCCTTCGTGTTTGTGAGCATACAATTCTCCTTTGCCAACGGCATTTTTCGCATCTGGTGCGAATTGTGATATCTCAATAAATGCTGCATTGCAAGGTGACATAGGCTGAAATCAGCCTACAAAGGCTCATATCTCGACAAAGCGTATCGGGTGTTGTAAGTCTGTACTATGACAAATTGGACACCTGATTTGGATGTCCGTCCCGGCCCGCGGTATCTCGCGATCGCAGTGGCCCTCGGCGAAGCCATCGCCCGCGGCGAACTTCGCCCCGGCGACCGTTTGCCGACGCATCGGGATCTGGCCCAGCGCCTCGGTGTCACCGTTCCAACCGTCAGCCGTGCCTATCGCGAGGCCAGCCGCCGGGGATACCTCTCGGGCGAGGTCGGCCGCGGCACTTTCGTCCGCGGCGCGGTCCAGCCGAAGCGCACCCCGGGGCAGGAGCGCGAAGAACACGGCCTGATCGACTTCGACATGAACCGGCCGACGGTCGACGCCCCGCATGCCGGCTATCTCGCGGAGAGCTTGGCCAGACTCGCCCGCTCGCCCGAGCTCGCCGACATGCTCCGCTACCAGCCGAACGCGGGCCTTCCGGCGCACCGCGCCGCCGGGGCGGCGTGGATGGCCAAGAGCGGCCTCGACGCCCAGGGCGAGCGCGTGGTCGTCACGTCAGGCGGCAAGCACTCGCTGTTCGTCGTTCTGCACGCGATCGCCAAGCCCGGCGACACGATCCTGACCGAGGAACTGTCCTGGCCGGGCATCCGCAGCGTCGCCAAGTATCTCGACCTCAGGCTCGAACCGGTGAAGCTCGACGACGACGGCCTCGTGCCGGAGGATTTCGACCGTGCCTGCCGCGAGCACAAGCCGAAGGCGCTGCTCTGCACGCCGACGGCCCAGAACCCGACCGTCTCGATCCTGCCGGTGGCGCGACGGCGACGGATCGCCGAGATCGCCCGGTCCCACGAGATCGCGATCATCGAGGACGAGGTCTACGGTCCTCTGATCGACGAGCCGCCGCCGCCGGTCGCGACATTCGCGCCCGAGCGCACCTTCTACCTGACCAGCCTCTCCAAGGTTTCCGCCCCCGGCCTTCGCGTCGGCTTCGTTCTGGCGCCGCAGGGGCAGGTGGGCCGCGTTGCCCAAGGCGTCGGCGCCACGACGATTTTCACGCCGCCGCTCATGGTCGAGATCGGCGCGCAATGGATCGCCTCGGGCACGATCCAGGCGCTGGTCGACTGGCAGCGCCGCGAGGTCCAGGAGCGCGCGCATCTGATGCGCCAGACCCTCGGCAACGGCATCAAGTTCCGCATCGAGCCGCATGCGATGCACACCTGGATCCAGCTGCCGAAGCCGTGGCATCCGGCGGATATCGTCGAGGCCGGGCGCCGCCGCGGCCTCTCGCTCTCGCAGACCGAGAATTGTTGCGTCGGCATCAAGGAGCCGGACGCGATCCGCCTGGCACTCTGCGGCCCGGTCAGCCGCACGCGCTACGAGGAGGGCCTCCGCCGCCTCGCCGACGCGCTCGCCGCGGGACCCGAGTTCACCGCGACGATGGTGTGAGCGGCCTCAAAGAAGGTCGCGCCTGATCTTCGTGTCCCAGGTGCGCGAGAAGACGCGGATTCCGGCCTCGAAGGCCTCCAGCTTCGCCGTCACCAGGAAGTCGTCCTTGGTCGACGTCACCGTGGTGTCGGTCTCGATCGCCACCTGCCAGTCGCCGCGTCCATGCGTGATCCGGTAGAACGAGTGCGCCTTGGCCGACAGCGGGTCGCCCTGGCGGATCGAGTAGCGCTCGTCGCCGCGGCCGCCGTATTCCCAGTCGATCGCGTTGAGCCGGATCAGGCCGCGGTCCTTCACCGCCTCGACGACATGCTCCTCCGAGATCATGTCGCGCGAATGCCGGCGGCTCCGCGCATAGGCGCGCTTCTCGGTGCGGGACGACGCCTGCGCGCATTCGGGCGGGCCGAAGGCATGCAGCTTCGCGTCCTCGTCGCGCGGCGTGCGGACGGGAAGCTCAAGCGTGCTCGCACCGCTGAACACCGTCAGCGTCACCGGCTCCGGCGACGGCCACATCACGGGCCAGTAGCCGGTCGAGACTGCGATCCTGAGCCGATGGCCAGCCGGGACTGCCCAGGCATTGTCGTTGAGCTTTACCGTCACGCGATAGCGCTTCCCCGGCACGAGCGGCTCCGGATGCTCGTGGCTGTCGCGGTGCGTGAGGTTCAGCACGCCGTAGGTGATGCGGGTGGACGCACCGTCTGGCGCCACGTCGTTGAGGCGGACGGCGATCTGCGCGACCGGCCTGTCGACCGCGAGATCGAGTGTCACGACCGGCGCGCCGAGGAACTCGATGCGCTCGCCTAAAGGGGAGGTGTCGAAGCAGAGCGAGTTGCCGTCGTCCTCGCGCTGATCCGCCGGCATCTCGGCCTGGTAGCCGTAGGGGCACCATTCGCCCGCACCTTCGCCCACCGTGACCGGCGAGGCGTGGATCAACGCCTGCTCGGGCGCCGCCTTGTCGTCGAGCGATCCCCTGTTCAGATGCCAACGGCGCGAGCCGACTTTTGCGCTCGGCCACGATGCTTCCGCGATCCAGCGGCCCGGCCGTTCGGCATAGAAGGTCTTGGGCGGCGTCCAGTCGTGCATCCAGACGCGGTACATCGGCTCGTCCATGAAGCCGGTGTCTCTGTCCTTCAGCCAATGGTCCCAGAAGCGCACGGCCTCCTGAAGGAAGCCCATGGCAGGTCCCGGCACGCCCGCATGTCCCCAGCGATGGCCCCAGGCGCCGATCAGGCCCTTGCGCGGGGCCTTCAGTCCGGCCAGAAGGCGCGGGATCGCGTTGGAGTAGCCGTCGGCCCAGCCGCCGACCGCATAGACCGCGCAGTCGATGTCGGCAAAGTTCTCGCAGACCGATCCGTGCTTCCAGTAGGCGTCGCGCCGCGGATGGCTCATCCAGGTCGCGACCAGCGACTCCGAGTTCTCGAGCCGCTGCATCCACATCTCGCGCCAGCGCTCCCCGACCAGTGCCGGATCCGGCGGCCGCGCC
>CAZZLX010000386.1:0-4455 GCA_964655235.1 uncultured Rhizobium sp. | reverse complement strand
GCTGGTGATCCGGCCGGCCATGCTGCTGCTCGACGAGCCGCTCTCGAACCTCGACGCCAAGCTCCGCGAGGAGATGCGGACCGAGATCTCCTCGCTGCAGCGGCGCCTCGGCATCGCTACGGTGTTCGTGACCCACGACCAGGGCGAGGCGCTGACGATGTCGGACCGCATCGCCGTGATGCGCGACGGAAGGATCGAGCAGCTGGGTGCGCCCGCCGAGATCTACGAGCGGCCCGCGACCCGCTTCGTCGCCGGCTTCATCGGCAGCATCAACATGGTTTCGGCGAAGATCGACGGGTCGGAAGGCGGCTCGATGCGACTCGCAACGCCGGCCGGTCCGGCGAGGGCGAAAATCGACGGCATTGCGGACGGCTCGGCGGTTACATTGACCATCCGGCCGGAACGGCTGAAGCTTGCGGCATCGGGAGAGGTGCCGGACGGCGCGATCGCTTGGCCGGCCCGGGTCGAGCGTGTCGTCTACACCGGGGCCAGGCTGGAAGTGCAGCTGGCGCTGGTCGACGGCAGCTCGGCGATGGCCGAGGCCACCAACGACGGCAGCGCCGTCTTCTCGACCGGCCAGGCGGTGACCGCATGGTTCCGGCCGGAGGATGCCTGGGTCATCCGCGAAAGCGCGTGAGAGGAGCGGGACATGGATACGAGCATCGGCAAGCGTGTCAGGTTCGATGTCAGGCCGACCGGCGGGCCGCTCGGTGCCGACATCATCGACTTCCCGTTCGCCGATTTCACCCAGGACGATGTCGACCAGATGCGCCGCGCCTGGCTCGAGCACCTCGTCGTCCGCTTCCGGCATGCGAACATCACCGACGAGCAGCAGATCCGTTTCTCGTCCATGCTCGGCAAATTCGTGATCCATCCGCGCCAGATGCAGGAAGGCACGCATGTCGCGCATCGCGAGATCCTGGTGGTCAGCAACGCCAAGAAGGCGGACGGGTCGCCGGCCGGCGATCTCGGCGACGGCGAGGTCCACTGGCACACCGACACCTGGTTCCAGGAACGTCCGCCGGCTGCCTCGATCCTGCGTGCGTTGAAGCTGCCGGCGCACGGCGGCAACACCTACTTCCTCAACATGTACACGGCGTACGAGACGCTGCCGGAGGCTCTGAAGAAGGCGATCGAGGGCCGTTTCATCCATCACCAGAAGGTCTATGACGGGCGCGGCGACGTCCGCATGGGCCAGGTAAAGCCCGCGAGCGACGATGTCCGGACCTGGCCCGGCATGCCGCACCCGATCGCACGCACTCATGGCGAGTCAGGCCGGAAGGCGCTCTATCTCGGCGGCAGGCGCCATGCCTGGATCATCGGCATGCCGCTGGACGAGAGCGCCGACCTGATCGAGCAGCTGTGGAAGCACGCGGTGAACCCGGACCTCGTCTGGGCCCAGGAGTGGCAGCTCGGCGACATGGTCATGTGGGACAATCGCTGTGCGATGCACCGGCGGGACTCGTTCGACCCCAACACGGTCCGCCTCATGCACCGCACGGCGATCCAGGGCGAGCGGCCGGTCCTGGCGATCTAAGGACCGGCGATCTAGGCGGCGGTCGCAAGCTCCGGGATCTCGCCTTCGAGCGTCGTCCTGAACATCATGCGGACATAGCGCTGGTCGTCGAACCCGGTCGCGCAATGCAGCGTGCAGCGGTTGTCCCAGAGCATCGCGTCGCCGACCCGCCAGCTGTGGCGGTAGATGAACTCGGGCTTCCGGCTGTGGTCCTGCAGCTCACGGATGATGGCGTTGCCCTCGTCCTTCGGCATGCCTTCGATGTCGATCGCCCAGCGTCCGACATAGAGTGCGGTGCGCCCCGTCTTCGGATGCCGGCGGGCGATCGGGTGCCAGACGTCGGGGCGGGCGCGCTTCTGCTCGTCGGTCCAGGGCGGCTCGTATGGATAGTGCACATGGTTGAGGTCCGCGCGGCTGAAGCGGGCGCGCTTGCCCATTACCGTGCGCCGCGTCGCTTCCGGCAGTGTCTCCCAGGCCGTGTACATGTCCGCCCACAGCGTGTCGCCGCCTTCGGGCGGGATCTTATGCGCATGCAGGAACGAGCCTGCGTTCGGCCGGATCTTGTCCTCGCCATCGGTGTGGAAGCCCAGCCCTACGCGCCGCATGCCGAAGGGCTGGCCGTCGCGCTCGGCATTGGCGACGACGAAGATCTCGGGGTGGTCCGGCAGGTTGTACTGGGGCGGCGTCATGATGTGCAGCGGACCCAGCCGGCGCGTGAAGGCGACATGCTGCTGGGGGCTCATGGTGAGTCCGCGGAACAGCAGGATCGAGTGCCGGTACCAGGCGTCCTCGACCTGACGGAACGTCGCGTCGTCGAGCGCGAGGGTGGGATCGACGCCGACCACTTCGGCGCCGAAGGTCTTGTGCAGCGGGCGGAAGGAGAGGCTCATCCGATAATCGTCGGACTCGCCGGACGACGCGTCAATAGAGACGCGCCTTGTCGAGAACGTTCCGCATCTCGCCTCGTCGCCCGTCCAGGTAGCAGAGGAGGTTGTGGCAGAAGATGTCGGCGATGCGGCCGTTCTCCTGGTGGACGGTGCTGGCCGAATGCGGGCTGATCAGCACGTTCGGCATGTCCCAGAGCGGGCTCGAGGCGGGTAACGGCTCGATCGCGGCAACATCGAGCGCGGCGAAAGCGACACGGCCCGAGCGCAGGTTCGCCATCATCGCGTTCTCGTCGACGCACTGGCCGCGGCCGATGTTGACGAAGGCGACGCCCTTCTTCATCGCAGCGAAAGCCTTGGCATCGATCAGGCTGTCGGTCTCGGGCGTGTGCGGCGCGATCAGCACGACCGCATCGGCCTCGCCCAGCATCGCGTGCAGCTCTTGCGGAGGATAGACCGCGTCGACGCCCATCTCCTCGGCGCGGCCGGCCCGCGCATCGCGGACGCTGGCAATCACGCGCATGCCGATCGCCTTGCCGATCTGGGCGATGCGACTGCCGACCTGACCGGCACCGATCACGGCGAGCGTGCGCGCCGCGAGTTCATCGCCGCAATAGCGCTCCCAGCGATGCGCAGCCTGCTCGGACTTGAGCCGCGCGAGATCCTTCACATGGGCGAGCAGGGCCATGAACACGAACTCGGCGAGTGGCTGGGCGTGCACGCCGCGCGCGGTGGTGACCAGCAGGTCGGCCGCCGCGGTACCGAGCTTGGCGACCATCTGGCCGACGCCGGATGAGGTGGTCTGAACCCATTTGAGGTTCGGGGCAAAGGCAAGATCGGCCGGGTTCGGCGGAAAGTCCCAGAGGATCTCGGCGCGGCCGAGATGCTTCCGCCAGCGTGCCTCCTGCTCGGCCGTACGCGCGAAGCCGTCCTTGCCCTTGTGGTCGGCGACGTATCGGAGCGGCGGCCACAGGCCAGGCTCGGCGATCACCTCGGCCCGGCTGCCGGCGATCTTCCGAATGCGCTCGACCTGTTCGGACTCCAGCGGGGTCGCGATGAAGACGACGGGAGGACTGGCCATGGACGTCCTAGACGTTCGAATCCGGGAACGATGCCTTGCGGCGTGTCATGTAGTCGAGCAGTGCCTCGTCGATCGCCGGATCCAGACCGGGGTCGGCATAGTCGGCCAGCATCTTCTTCCAGACGGCATTGGCGCGTTGCGGCATGTCCAGGCCGCCTTCGGCCTCCCATTGCTCGACGCTGTTGTTGTCCGACAGCGGCGCGCGGGCGAAGGCGGTCTCGAAGTTGCGCTGGGTGTGGTCGCAGCCGAGGAAGTGCTTGCCAGGGCCGACCTCGCGGATCGCATCCATCGCCTGGCCGTTCTCCGACGTGTCGACGCCGGCCAGCAGGGCGTGGCACATGCCGGCCTGGTCGAGGTCCATCACGAACTTCTCGTAGCTGATGGAAAGCCCGCCTTCGAGCCAGCCGGCCGCATGCAGCACGAAGTTAACGCCGCCGAGACAGGTCGGCAGCATCGTGTTGGCGGACTCGTAGGCGGCCTGGGCGTCCGGGACCTTGGACGCGCAGAGCGCGCCGCCGGAGCGGAAGGGAAGGCCCAGGCGGCGGGCGAGCGCGGCCATGGTGTAGAGCACCAGCGCCGGCTCCGGCGTTCCGAAGGTCGGGGCGCCCGACTGCATCGAGAGCGAGGAGGCGAAGCTGCCGAGGATCGCCGGCGCGCCGGGGGTGAGAAGCTGGATCAGCGCGATCCCTGACATCGCCTCGGCCAGCGTCACCGTGCAGGTGCCGGCGACCGTCACCGGCGACATGGCGCCGGCGAGGATGAAGGGCGTCACCAGGCACGCCTGGTTGGCCCGCGCGTAAACTTTGAGCGCGCCCAGCATGGTCGCGTCCCAGGTCAGCGGCGAGTTGGCGTTGATCAGGCTGGTGGTGACGGTGCGAGGCCGGCCGTTCGCCGGATCGATGTAGTCCGGACCGAAGAGGATCTTCGCCATCTCGACCGTGTCCTGGGCTCTGTCCGGATGCGTGACCGAGCCC
>CAZZLX010000385.1:0-4467 GCA_964655235.1 uncultured Rhizobium sp. | reverse complement strand
CCTGGTCGAGGACGACGGCTTCGCGCTCAAGCTCGCCCAGAGCGTGCTCCGCAATCTGGGCGTCGGCCACGTGATCCTGGCGCGCGACGGCGCCGAGGCGATCGGGATCCTGGATTCGAAGGCGACGCGCGCCGACCTCATCATCTCCGACTGGAACATGCCGAATGTCTCGGGCCTCGACCTGCTGCGCCATGTCCGCAAGACCTGGCACAACATGCCGTTCATCATGCTGACGGGGCGTGCGACCGAGGACTTCGTGCTCTCGGCGAAGGAGAACGGCGTCAACGGCTACGTCGTGAAGCCGTTCTCGCCCGACCAGCTTTCCCGGAAGATCCAGTCTGTCTTCAACATGAAGCCCGGCGCCTGATCGGCTGATGCCCGACATCAACGTCCTGTTCATCACCGGCGACCAGTGGCGCTTCGACGCGCTGTCGTCGCTCGGCCATCCCGTCGTGAAGACCCCGAACCTGGATGCGCTCGCCGCCGACGGCGTGCTGTTCAAACGGCACTTCACCAATGCCAGCCCGTGCGGCCCCAGCCGTTCGTCGCTGCACACGGGTCTCTACCTGATGACGCATCGCTCGGGCAGGAACGGCACGCCGCTGGATGCGCGCTTCACCAACTGGGCCAAGGAGCTGAGGAAGGCCGGCTACGATCCGGCGTTGATCGGCTACACCGACATCTCGCCCGACCCGCGCGCGCATGCGCCCGGCGATCCGGCGGTGAGGACGTATGAAGGCGTGCTGCCGGGACTGCGTCCGCACCTGGTCATGGCGAGCGACCGGAAGGCGTGGCTCGCGTATCTCCGCCGCCATGGCTACGACGTGCCGGTGGTCGCCAAGGAGATCTTCACGCCGCAGGTCGAAGATCCGGTGATGGCAGATAAGCGCGGGCCGAGCTTCCCGCCGGGCGCTTTCAAGGCCGAGCACAGCGACACCGCCTTCACCACCGACCAGGCGATCGAGTTCATCGACGGCGAGGCCGGCCGCGCCTGGTGCCTGCATCTCTCGCATCTGCGTCCTCACCCGCCGCTGGTAGCGCCGGCGCCGTGGCACGATCTCTACAAGCCGGAGGCGATGCCGTCGTCTCATCGGCAGTCGAGCGTCGACGAGGAGTCGAAGACCCACCCCTGGCTCGCCTGGCATCTCGCGCGCTCGATGGGGCTCGGCAAGATGCCGCTGCATCATCAACAGCAGGCGAAGGCGACCTATTTCGGCCTGATCGCCGAGATGGACCACCATCTCGGTCGCCTGGTCGCGCATCTGAAGAAGATCGGGCAATACGATCGCACGCTGATCGTCTTCACCGCCGATCACGGCGAGATGCTGGGCGACCATTGGTTCCACGGCAAGGACGGCTACTACGACCCGGCCTTCCGCGTGCCGATGATCGTCAAGGCGCCGAAGGGCGGCGCGCGCGGCGCAGTGGTCGAGGAGTTGACCGAGCATGTCGACGTGATGCCGACGCTCTGCGACTTGGTCGGGCTCGAGGCGCCGGACCAGGCCGATGGCGTGTCGCTGCGTCCCTTCCTCGAGGGCAAGCTGCCCGCCTCGTGGCGGCGCGCGGTGCACTTCGAATACGACTTCCGCGACGTGGTCGGCTCGGCGCCGGAAACCGGCCTCGGCCTCCGGCTCGACGAATGCTGCCTCGCGGTCTGGCGCGGCGAGCGGTTCAAATATGTCCACTTCGCCGGGCTGCCTCCCCTGCTTTTCGACCTCCGGGCGGATCCCCAGGAAATGCGGAACCTCGCGGGAGATCCGGCCCACCAGGGGACGATGCTGGACGCCGCCCAGGCCCTCCTCTCGCATCGACTGGTGCATGCGGATCGGACCCTGACGGGCATCCACCTGACCGAGGACGGCCCGATCCGTCGGCGCGGCCGCTGAGCGCACCCGGGCGAAGTATCTGAAAACATTACCGATTGTTGAGGTCGGGGAAGCTTGACAGGGGTGGGGGCCCCTTATATGGTCGCGCCGGTTTTCGGCGGATTTCCGCCGGAACAGCGGGGGTTTTCCGTGATCGGCGATGGCAACTGAGCCGCCCCCTCCGAACCTCGACGACATCGAGCAGCGCCTGAAGAAGGCGCGGCCGGAGCCGGAGAGGGTCGGGGCGGACGCTGCCGATCGACCGCGGGCGATGGGCTTGGCCTTTCGCGTGTCGGTCGAGCTGGTCTCGGCGCTCGTGGTCGGTGTCGGCTTCGGCTGGCTGCTCGATTACTGGCTAGGCACGGGCCCCTGGATGATGGTGGTTATGTTCTTCCTCGGCGCCGCCGCCGGGATCCTGAACGTGTACCGGGCAGTCGAGGGATTGGGTCTCGGGCGCTGGTCGAAGGACCAGGGACTGAAGGACCGGGCGAAGGAAGAGGACTGAGGCAGAACGTGGCTGAGAAGGCGATCGATCCGCTCCACCAGTTCGAGATCGTCAGGCTGATCCCGGCGAAGATCGGGAACCTGGACGTTTCCTTCACCAACGCGTCGCTGTGGATGGTCATCGCGATCGCCGCGGTCACCGTGTTCCTGGTCGGCGGCATGCGCCGCCAGGCGCTGGTTCCGGGCCGCTGGCAGTCCCTGGCCGAGCTCTCCTACGAATTCATCGCCGGCATGATCCAGGACAACGTCGGATCCGGCGGCAAGAAGTACTTCCCGTTCATCTTCACGCTCTTCATGTTCATCCTGTTCGGCAACATGATGGGCATGGTGCCGTACAGCTTCACCTTCACCAGCCACATCATCGTCACCTTCGCGATGGCCTTCGTGGTCTTCATCGGCGTGACGCTCGTCGGCTTCGCGTACCATGGCGCGCACTTCCTCTCGTTCTTCGTGCCGAAGGGCGTGCCGAAGGTCATGCTGCTGCTGATGGTGCCGATCGAGGTGCTGAGCTATCTCACGCGGCCCGTGAGCCTCTCCATCCGACTTTTCGCCAACATGATGGCCGGCCACACGATGCTGAAGGTGTTCGCCGCCTTCACCGTCATGCTCGGCGTCTTCGGCGTGGCGCCCCTCGCCATCAACGTGGCGCTGACGGGCTTCGAATTCCTGGTCGCGTTCCTGCAGGCCTACGTCTTCACGGTGTTGACCTGCATCTATCTCAACGACGCGATCCACCTTCACTGATCTCCTAACTGGAAAGGGTTTGATTCCATGGATCTCGCTTCCGCCAAGATGATCGGCGCCGGTCTGGCCGTCATCGCGCTCGCCGGCGTCGGCGCCGGCATCGGCAACATCTTCGCCTCGCTGGTCGCCTCGATCAGCCGCAACCCCGCTTCGCGCGGCGAAGTCTTCCCGCTCGGCATGCTGGGCTTCGCCCTCACCGAAGCGGTAGCGCTCTTCGCGCTGCTGATCTCGTTCCTCATCCTGTTCACCTGATCGGTCGCTGACGGAAGGCCGGGCGCACCATGCCCCAGCTCCACTTTCACGACTTCCCGCCGCAGCTCGTCTGGCTGGCGATCACCTTCGTCATCCTCTACGTGCTGATGTCGAAGGTCGCCCTGCCGAAGATCGGCCGGGTGATCGACGCGCGTGCGCAGCGGATCACCGCCGATCTCGACCGGGCGACGAAGCTGAAAGACGAGGCGGCCGGCGTGCTGGCCGCCTACGAGAAGGCTCTTGCCGAGGCTCGGGCGCAGGCCCAGGCCACGATCAAGGCCGTCTCGGAGCGGATGCAGAAGGACGCCGAGGCCCGCGAGGGTGCGCTCGCCAAGAAGCTCGCGGCCGACACCGAGGCGGCCGAGGGCCGCATCCGGGCGGCGCGCGACCAGGCGATGGCGAGCCTGACCCAGGTCGCGGCGGACATCACCAAGGCGGCGACCGAGAAGCTGATCGGGCAGCCGATCAACGACCAGGTCGCGACCGCTGCCGTCGCCGCCGCGGCGAAGGAGCGCGCCTGATGTTCAAGACGCCCGAATTCTGGGTGCTGGCGGCGTTCGTCGTCTTCTTCGCCCTCCTCGGCAAGAAGCTCGTTGCCATGATCGGCGGGGCGCTCGATGAGCGCGCCCAGGCGATCCGCAAGCAGCTGGACGAAGCCGAGAAGCTGAAGAACGACGCCGAGAAGGCCCTCGCCGAGTACCGGAAGAGGCAGCAGGACGCGCTCAAGGAAGCCGAGGCGATCGTCGCCCAGGCTCGCACCGAGGCGCAGGCCCTGGAGGCCGAGCAGAAGGCGCAGATCGAGCAGCGCCGGAAGCGCCGCGAGGCCCAGGCCGTCGACAAGATCGCCCAGGCCGAGGCCCAGGCGACGGCCGAAGTCCGCGATGCCGCGGTCGATCTCGCGCTTGCGGCTACGCGCCGCGTGCTGACCGAAACGGTCGACGGCGGCGTTGCCGGCGGCCTGGTCGACGCCTCGATCCGGGAGCTGCCGCAGCGCCTCCGCGCTTAAACGCGCAGATTCGTTTCGCTGAAAGGCCCCGTCCGGAAGGGACGGGGCCTTTCGCGTTTCAGGGGCGAACGGTGCGCTCGATCATCCGCCTCGCGT
>CAZZLX010000384.1:0-4471 GCA_964655235.1 uncultured Rhizobium sp. | reverse complement strand
GGTAACGGACATCCTCCGGGGGCAGCGCGATCACGCCGCTCTCGTCGGCGAGGATCGCATAGCCCGGCAGGATCGCGGCACCGCCGACACAGACCGGCACGTTGATGGCGCCTCCCAGGCCATAGGGATGGCAGGTGATCGGCGAGTAACCGCGCGTCCAGGCCGGAAGGTCAAACTCGCGGAACTTGGAGGATCCGGTCGACGGCCCGTCGATGACCACGGCCGCCGCACCCGCGACCTTCGCCGCCAAGGTCGTACCGGCACCCCAGCAGGCATTGTGGTTGTCGCCGAGCCGGTCGATCACCAGCACATCGCCCGGCCTTAGCAGGCCGGTCGCGTAGGAGACGATGCCGGAATCGTTACCCGGACAGGCGACGGTGACGGCGGTGCCGGCGACCTTCCGCTCGGGCATCACCGGCGCGATCGAGCCGTGCACGTTGCCCCATTCGCGGTAGTGGCCGATCGACTCCGTCCGGATCTGCAGCAGCAGGTCGAGCAGCTCCTGATCGACCTGCGGGGGCATCGCATTGATCTCGAACATCGCCGCACTCCTAGTTCTGGATGCGCACGGTCGAGCCGCCGTCGATCACGATGTTCGTGCCCGAGGTCCAGCCGGAGACCGCCGGGCTTGCGAGGAAGGCGACGGCGGCACCAATCTCCTCCGGCCGGCCGAAGCGGCCGAGCGGATTAGCCTTCAGCATGCGCTCGTAACGCTCGGGCTCGTTCTTCTTGCGCTGGTCCCAGACCCCGCCCTCGAAGTAGATCGAGCCCGGCGACACCGCGTTCGCGCGGATCCCCTTCTTCGCCACGTCGTGGCTGAGATGCTTCATGTAGGCGAGGATCGCCGACTTGACGGACGGATAAGGCTTCCTCGGCCCATAGACCTGAACCGCACCGGTGGTCGCGATGAAGATGACCGAGCCCGCATCCGACGAACGCTCGATCACCGGCAGCGCCGCTTCGACGCCGTTGACCGTGCCCATGATGTCAGTGTCGAGCGCCGTTCGCCAGCCGGCCTCGTCGGACGTGGCGATGCTGAGCGCACTGACGTTCGAGACGTAGATGTCGAAGCCGCCGAGCGCCCTGTCCATGTTGGCGACCCAGCGCCTGATCTCGTCGCCCTTGGAAATGTCGACCGCTTCGCCGGCGGCATTGACGCCTTTCTTCTTCAACGCCTCGACCGTTGCCTTCACGCCGTCGGCGCCGCGCGCACAGATGCCGACGTCGCAGCCTTCGTTTGCCAGGCACTCGGCGATGGCACGTCCGATGCCGCGCGATCCGCCGGTGACGATCGCCTTCCGCCCCTTGAGTCCAAGGTCCATGAAATGTCTTCCCCGCCGATGTGGACGGGAAGTCTAGACCCGTTGCGCGACGCTGGGAAAGCAACCTCCGCGCGTCGAATTGACACCGGCCGATGGGCCCCTCTAGCGTTCACCGCTTCCCGGAGATCCGATTAATGACCGAGCCCTATCGCGGCGACGACGCCCTTGCCTCCCTTCTTCGTTCCGCCGGCGTGACGCTCGATATGGGCGAGGTGCGGCAGAGGGTAGAGGGCACCATCTCCGCCCTCGCCGGCCGGACGACCGAAACCTGGATCGAGCTGATCGCGCCCGATGCGGGACCGGAGCTTCGCGGCCAGCTCCTCGCGCTCAAGGATGAGCTGCTGAAGGACGCCGATCCCGGCTTCACCGTCGGTCCGGCCCCGGCCGGTCGCCTGGCCGGCCTCCGCGCCGAGCTCGCCAAGCGCAACCTCGATGGCTTCCTGATCCCGCGCGGCGATGCCTATCAGAGCGAATACGTGCCGGCGCGGGCCGACCGGCTGCGCTGGCTCACAGGCTTCACCGGATCGGCTGGACTCGCGATCGTTCTCCGCGACAAGGCGGCGATCTTCATCGACGGCCGCTACACGATCCAGGTGCGCAAGCAGGTCGACATGGACGCCTATGAAGCGCACGACATGGGATCGAGCCCGCCCGCGACCTGGATCGCGGCCAATCTGAAGAAAGGTACGAAGCTGGGATTCGATCCCTGGCTTCATACCGAGCGGCAGATCGAGGCCTATGAGCGGGGCGCTGCCCGAGCCGGCGCGACGCTGGTTCCGGTCGAAGACAATCCGCTCGACCAGGCCTGGCGCCAGCAGCCGGCGGTGCCGCTGGGCGCGGTCCTTCCTCATGCCGACAAGTTCGCCGGCGTTTCGGCTTCGGCCAAGCGCACGGCGATCGCCGAGAGCTTGGCCAAGAGCAGCATCGATGCGGCGGTGGTGACGGCGCCTGACTCGATCGCCTGGCTACTCAACATCCGCGGCGGCGATGTGCCCCGCACGCCGCTACCGATGAGCTGGGCGATCCTGAAGCGCGACGGAGATGTCGATCTCTTCATCGATCCCCGCAAGCTGACGAGGGCTGCTAAGCAGCATCTCGGCAACCAGGTGACGGTCAAGGCACCGGAGTCGTTCCTCGGATCCATCGAGGCGCTGGGCAAGGCCGGCGCCACGGTCCAGGTCGATCCGGGCGCGGGATCGGCGCTGGAGCGCGAGCTCGGCGTCGCCTGGGCCGTCGTCGACCGCCTGAGGCGGAGCGGCGCCACGGTGATCCGCGACATGGATCCATGCTCGCTGCCGAAGGCGATGAAGAACGAGGTCGAGATCGAGGGCGCCCGCGCTGCTCACCGGCGCGACGCCGCGGCGATCACGCGCTTCCTCTGCTGGATGGAGAAGACCGCACCGTCGGGCAATCTCACCGAGATCGATGCCGCCAACCAGCTCGATGCCTTCCGTCGCGAGGTGAGCCTGTTCGTCGAACCGAGCTTCAACACGATCTCGGCCGCCGGCCCCAATAGCGCGCTTCCCCATTATCGCCCGAACAAGTCGAGCAACCGACGGATCGAGCCGCGCGATATCTATCTCTGCGACTCCGGCGGCCAGTTCCACGACGGCACCACCGACATCACGCGCACCATCGCGGTCGGCGCGCCAACGCAACACCAAAAGGAGATCTTCACCCATGTGCTGCGCTCGCATATCGCGGTCGCCGCCGCCAAGTTTCCCGAAGGGACGCGCGGGGGACATCTCGACGGGATCGCGCGCAAGCCGCTCTGGGACGTAGGCCTCGACTTCGGTCACGGCACCGGCCACGGCGTCGGCAGCTATCTCAACGTCCATGAGGGGCCGCACACGATCTCGACTGCGCCGACGTCGGCGCCGTTCAAGCCCGGCATGATCGTCTCGAACGAGCCCGGCTGCTATCTGGAAGGCGATTTCGGCGTGCGCATCGAGAACCTGATCGTCGCGATGCCCATGGGAGCCAAGGGCGGGCGCCCGTTCCTCGCATTCGAGACACTGACCTGCGCGCCGATCGACCTCAACCTCGTCGAGCCCAGCCTGCTGACCAGGGACGAGACCCGCTGGCTCGACGACTATCATCGCTGGGTCCGCGAGATCGTGGCGCCGCAGGTCGATACCGAGACCAAGGCCTGGCTGGAAAAGGCAACCCGCCCGATAGCCGCCTAGATCAGATGGCAGGCCGCCTTGTGCCCGGGTGCGATCTCGCGCGTGTGCGGCTCCTCCGAGGCGCAGCGGTCGAAGGCATAGGGGCAGCGGTCGCGGAAGCGGCAGCCGCCAACCGGCGCCTGCGCCTGTGACAAGCTGCCCTTGATCGGCAGCGGGGCACGCGACTGGTTCACGTCCGGCACCGGCACTGCCTGGACCAGCGCCTTGGTATAGGGATGCTGCGGCCGCTCGACGACCTCGGCCGACGGTCCATCCTCGACGATCTTTCCGAGATACATCACCACCGTGCGGGCGCAGACGTAGCGGACAAGCGCGAAGTCGTGGGAGATGTAGACGGCGGTCAAACCCATCGTTGCATGCACTTCGCGCATCACGTTCAAGATGCCGGCGCGGACGCTGACATCGAGCATCGACACCGGCTCGTCGGCGACGAGGAAGCGCGGCTCCAGCACCAGCGCGCGCGCCAGCACGACCCGCTGGAGCTGGCCGCCGGAAAGCTGATGCGGATAGCGGTCGTAGTAGGCGTCGACATCCGAGAGCCGCACACGGCGCATTGCCGTCCACATTCGGTCGGCATGCTCGGCCTCGGGGATCCCGGCATTCAGAAAGGGCTCGCGCAGCGCCCGGTAGATCGTGAAGCGTGGGTTGAGCGCGTCGAATGGATTCTGGAAGACGAGCTGGGCCTGCTGGCGGAAACGCTTCAGCGCCGATCCCTTGACCTGGGTCAGGTCTTCGCCGGCGAACCGGATCGTGCCGGCGGTCGGGTCGGTCAGCTTCAGCAGCAGCCGCCCGGTTGTGGTCTTGCCGCAGCCGGACTCGCCGAGCAGGCCGACCGTCTCGCCTTCGTTAATCGTGAGGTCTATGCCGTCGACGGCGCGGTTGATCGGGTGCTCGCCGCGCAGGATCTCGGCGAACCGGCGGGTGACCGGGAAATGCTTCTCGACGCCCTGCGCCTGGATCAGC
>CAZZLX010000383.1:0-4472 GCA_964655235.1 uncultured Rhizobium sp. | reverse complement strand
AAACCAGAAATTCACGTAGCGCTGGATGGTGGCGAGGTCGATCGCCCCCGCGCGTCGCACCGCCTCCGCGTCCTCGCTGCCGATCTCCTGCATGACCTCCAGCGTGCGCTTGACGATGCGGCCGATGCCGTTCTCGCCGACATGCATGTGATAGGCCTCTTCGGTCAGCATGAAGCGGCAGCTTCTCGCCAGCGGATCGAAGGCACTCTCGGCCAGGCTCTTCAGCTGGTACTTCCCGTCGCGGTCGGTGAAGTAGGTGAACATGAAGAACGAGAGCCAGTCGGAGATCGGCTCGTTGAACGTGCCGAGAATCCGCGGCTTGTCGGCATCGCCGGAATGGCGCGCGAGAAGCTCCTCGGCCTCCTCGCGCCCGTCGCGGCCGAAATGGGCGTGCAGCAGGTAGACCATGGCCCAGAGATGCCGCCCTTCCTCAACGTTCACCTGGAACAGGTTGCGGAGGTCGTAGAGCGACGGCGCCGTGAGTCCGAGGAGCCGCTGCTGCTCGACCGAGGCCGGCTCGGTGTCGCCTTGGGTGACGATCAGGCGGCGGAGGACCGAACGAAAATCCGCCGGCACCTGCTGCCAGACCGGCTGGCCGTAGAAGTCGCCGAAGCCGATCCTGCGGTCAGGCTCCTGTTCGGCGAGGAAGATGCCCCAGCGATACTCGGGCATCTTCACGTAGCCGTAGGTCGCCCAGCCCTTGATGTCGACCGAGGTCGCGGTTCGCAGATAGACGTCGGCGCCCTGGTACGCTTCGGGGCCAAGTTCCTTCCACCAGGTGAGGAAGCGCGGCTGCCAGTGCTCGAGAGCCCGCTGGAGCTGGCGATTTCCGCCGAGATCGACGTTGTTAGGGATCAGTTCCTGGTAGTTCAGCGACGCCATGGCTAAACCCTCTGCCAGTCGAAACGGGCCTTGCTTCCGGACCCGAAAAGCTTGAGCGCGCCCTTGTCGCCGACCGCGTTCGGCCGATTGAAGATCCAATTCTGCCATGCCGAAAGCCGGCCGAAGATCTTCGTCTCCATCGTCTCGGCCCCGGCGAAGCGGAGACTTGCCTCCATGCCGGTCAGCGCGTCGGGCGAGAGGGCGGCGCGGTCGTCGAGCGCTAGGCGGATCTCTTCCTCCCAGTCGAGGTCGTCCGGCGTCACCGTGACCAGCCCGGCACCGAGCGCCGTCGGCGCATCGAGAGCTTCGCCGACAAGCGTCTCCAGCTTCGCGGAAGCCTCCTCGCTGTTGAAGCGCGCGGCCAGCCGCGAGCGACCGGACACCATCGGATAGAGACCGAAATTCGCCGCAGACAGCACGATCGTCGGCCCGCCCTCGCCTGAAGCGCCAAGATCGATCATGTAGGTGCGGTCGGCCGCCAGCAAGAGCTCGGCGAGCGTGCCGGCAAAGCACGACTCCTCGTCGACGATGGCGTAGAGGCTGCGCGACGACACATCGAGACGGGCGAGGGTCCGGCGCAAAAGGCCGGTCGTCTCGCGCACGAGCCAGTGCGAGGCGTGATCGGCCAGGCTCTTGTCGGCGGCAATGACGCTCGTGGCATCGCCCCGAGTCCGGAGGACCCAAAGCCCGATGTCGAGTGCGTTGAGCCTGAGCATCAGGATCGCATCGTCGAGCTCACGCGCCATCTTCAGCGGCCACCAGGCGGCGCCGGCAGCTTCGATCGCGGCGATGTCGGACACGGAGGTTTCCGACGGCGCCCGAACCGTGACGGTCGCGACCCGGCGGGCGCGATCGATATCGACCGAGACGCAGTCATAATCGATGCGACTGTCGCCGTCGATCCGCCGACCGAGCGGCACGAGCTCGACGCCTTTGGCGCCTGCCGGTCGATCGGACTCCTCTGCCAGGGCCAGCGCGCGCTCCTTCACCTTGGCCGCGAACTCGCGGGGCGGTGCGCTGCCGTCGACGAGGCCCCAGGCCTTCGCACGATCGGCGCGGATGCCGTCAGGGTTGGTGCAGAATAGATCGGCTAGATCGCGACGGACTTTCCGCTTGTCGACGAGGCGGCTAAGACCGCCGGTGCCGGGCAGCACGCCGAGAAGCGGCACCTCGGGCAGGCTGACCGTGGACGAGCGATCGTCGACCATCAGGATCTCGTCGCAGGCGAGCGCCATCTCGTAGCCGCCGCCGGCGCAGGTGCCGTTGACCGCAGCCAGGAACTTGAGCCCCGAATGTCGCGAAGAATCCTCGATGCCGTTCCGTGTCTCGTTGGTGAACTTGCAGAAGTTTACCTTCCAGGCGTGGCTGGAGGCACCCAGCATGTAGATGTTGGCGCCGGCGCAGAACGTCCGCTCGCGTGCCGAGGTGAGAACGACGGTCTTTACCTCGGGATGCTCGAAGCGGAGGCGCTGGAGGGCGTCGCTCAGCTCCATGTCGACACCGAGGTCGTAGGAGTTGAGCTTGAGCGCATATCCCTCGACCAGCCCGCCATTCTCGTCGACGTCCAGCGACAGGGTCGCGATCGGACCGTCGAAAGCGAGTTTCCAATGCCGATAGGTGCTGGGGTGCCGGTCGAACACGAACATCGAAATCTCCTTAGGCCGCGCTCTCGGCGAGGAACGGCTTCATCTTCTCGCGCAGTTCCAGCGGGATGGGGATCGCCTTCGGGCCGCGCAAGTCGCTGTGCACGACCTTGAGCCTTGAATCGAGCCGCCGCTCGCCACCGCATTCGGCGACGATCTCGAGCTCGACCGCGCTTCGCCCGAGCCTGGTCACGACGAGTGCGAAGTCCAGCTTCTCGCCGAGCCGGCTGGGCCGGAGAAACCGGACATGCAGGTCGACGATCGGCATGCCGCGATGCTCGGTCGCGTGCATCCGCCCCCAGGGCAGGTCGAGCGACTTCTCGAACCACTCCTCGCAGACGTTGTTCAGCATCTCGACATAGCGGGGATAGAAGACGATCGCCGCCGGATCGCAATCGCCAAAGCGCACCGTAAAGGCGCAACGGAAGATCTGGCCGCTCATCCCACGCTCGCGATGAAGTCGACGATCGCCCGGGTCGTCGCTGCCTCCGCTTCGCGATGCGGCGCGTGGCGGCAATTCCCGATCATCAGCGGCCGCGCCTGCGCGCCCACGCCACGTACGATCGCATCGACCTGGGCCGGCGTGCCGTATTGATCGTCCGCGCCCTGGATGGCCAAAACCGGGCAACGGATCGTCTTAAGGAACGGCTCGATATTCCAGGCGCGGAAATCGGGATGCAGCCAGATGTCGTTCCATCCCCAGAAGGCACTTTCGACGTCCTTGTGGATGCGGCCGAGGCGCCGCCCGAGATCGGTCGTCTCGAAAGCCTTCTTCGCGTCGACGATCCCGGCGATCGTCAGGTCCTCGACGAAGACATGCGCAGCCAGCGTGATCACGCCACGGACCGGGCGGTCGGTACCGCCGGCGTGGATTAACGCGATCGATCCGCCGTCGGAATGGCCGATCAGCACCGGGCGAACGATGCCGAGCTGATCCAACAGGGCGGGTAGAACGCCCCGTGCCTCGTCATGCATGAAGTCGACGGCACGTGGACCGGAGATGGGGTCTGATTGGCCATACCCCCGCCGCGAATAGACGAGCGCGCGCCAGCCGGTCGCCGCCGCGATTTTCGCCGGATAGTCGCGCCAGCCGGCGACCGAGCCGAGCCCCTCGTGCAGGAAGACGAGCGTGTCATGGCGTTCTTCGGCGGGCTCGATCAGCTGGTACTCGAGCCGAGCGCCCTGGACGGTCGCGAAGTTCATTGGAGAGGCAAAACCTTCGGGAAAAGTGAACCGATGCTAGTTGAGCCGAACAGGGTTTGCACTAGAGCTCGGGCCCGCGCACCATGGCCGCTTCCTTCCCTTCTCCAGCGAAGTCCTCCATGAAGATCATCGGCGTCGAAGCCTTCATTCTGACCGCGCCCGAGACGGGACGCCCGCACTGGGTCAGTCATTTCGTGGTACCCCGGGCCAACGAGATCCTGGTGCGGCTCAAGACCGATGAAGGCATCGACGGCTTCGGGCTCGCGACCAACTACACTTCGATCGCGGGCGCCATCCAGGCGTTCAAGACCGGGATCGCCGACCAGATCCTCGGATCGGACGCCCTGGCACCGGAGCGCATCTACCAGCGGCTCTTCGCGCTGACCTCGCAGCGCCTCGCGCACGAGAAAGGCTGGGGCCGCGAGCCCCTGATCCGGATCGCCGCAGCGATCGACCTCGCCTGCTGGGATATCGTCGGCAAGGCGGCCGGGTTGCCGCTCTATCGGATGTTCGGCGGTTTCCGGGACCAAGTCCCCTGCTACGTCACCTGCGCCTATTACCGAGATGGCAAGGACCTCTCCGAACTTCGCGACGAGATCGAGAAGCTGAAGGCCCAGGGGCATACCGGCTTCAAGGGCAAGGTCGGAGGCCTCGACCTCGCCGGGGACATCGAGCGGATGGAGGTGGTCCGCGACGTGATCGGCCCCGACCGCGACCTGATGGTCGACGTGAACCGCGCCTGGG
>CAZZLX010000382.1:0-4487 GCA_964655235.1 uncultured Rhizobium sp. | reverse complement strand
GCATACCCCGTTCGGCAAGCATGACGCGCTCGATCTCGAGACGCTGATCGTCAAGGTCGCGCGCGAGGCGGTGGCCGATGCGGGGCTGGAGCCGAAGGACATCGATGCGATCTATCTCGGCCACCTGAACGCGGGCTTCGTGCGCCAGGAGTTTCCGTCGTCGCTGACGCTCCAGGCCTATGACGAGTGGCGCTTCAAGCCGGCGACGCGCGTCGAGAACGCATGCGCGACGGGTTCGGCGGCGATCCACCAGGGCCTCAACGCGATCGCGGCGAAGAAGGCCAGGCGCGTGCTCGTCGTCGGCGTCGAGAAGATGACCGAGGTCACCGGGCAGCAGGTCGGCGAGTGCCTGATCCGCGCCTCATACCTCAAGGAAGAGGGCGACACCCAGGGCGGCTTCGCCGGCATCTTCGGCGGCATCACCAACCTCTATTTCCAGAAGCACGGCGACCAGTCGGACGCGCTGGCGCGCATCGCCGCGAAGAACCACAAGAACGGCGCCGTCAATCCGCTGGCGCACATGAAGAAGGACCTGGGCTACGAGTTCTGCCGCAATCCTTCGGAGAAGAACCCGTTCGTCGCCGGCCCCCTCAAGCGCTCTGACTGCTCGCTGGTGTCGGATGGTGCGGCGGCCGTGGTGCTGGCCGACCTCGACACGGCGCTCGCGTCGAAGAAGGCGGTCGCCTTCCGCGCCGCCGAGCACGTCAACGACTTCCTGCCGATGAGCCGCCGCGACATCACGCTGTTCGAAGGCTGCGAGGTCGCGTGGAAGAAGGCGCTCTCGAACGCGAAGCTCGGCCTCTCCGATCTCAGCCTGGTCGAGACCCACGACTGCTTCACGGTCGCGGAGCTCATCGAGTACGAGGCGATGGGCCTGACGCCGCGCGGCCAAGGCTTCCGCGCGATCGAGGAAGGCTGGACCGAGAAGACCGGCAAGCTCCCGGTCAATCCCTCGGGCGGGCTCAAGTCCAAGGGCCATCCGGTCGGCGCCACCGGCGTGTCCATGCACGTCATGGGCGCGATGCAGGTGACGGGCAGCGCGGGGGCGATCCAGGTGCCGGGGGCGAAGCTCGCCGGCATCTTCAACATGGGCGGTGCCGCGGTGGCGAACTACGTGTCGATTCTGGAGCCGCTGAAGTCGTAGCGGCTTCAAGGCCACGGTCGCTCGCTTGGTGCGATCGCTTCGTAGCTAGGCGCTCGCGCGAGCGCGGGGCGCGGAGCTAGCACCAGGCTCGCGGCGGAAGCTCTTCGCCGAGGGCGAGGTCAGATCTTCGCCAGTTTCGCGGGCGGTGCCAATTTCCATCTCGCGAACGACAGCAGCATCCGCCGCATCCTCGATCCATGCACCACGGACTCTCCCACGTGGCCGAAGCCGAGACGCATGGCGACAGCGAATGATGCGGCGTTGTCCAGGGGCACGAAGGCGACCACGGGATCGACGCCGATGATCTCGAACGCCAGCAGCAGCATCGCCGCCACCGCCTCGACCGCGTAGCCGCGTCCGCGATGCGGCGGATCGATGGAGTAGGTGATCTCGGCGGCACGGCCGCCGGCGGTGCGTTCGATCGGCCGGAGCTCGACATGGCCGACCGCCGTGTTGACGCCGCGCTCGGCGACCACAAGGTAGCCCATGCCCTCCTGCCGCCAGGCCTCGCCCTGGTGCCGGCTGAGCTCGCTATAGGCCGCGCGGTCCGGCATCGCGCCGAGCGTGGCGACGGCATCGGTCGCCGGCGCGGTCGCGAGATATCGATCGATGTCGACGTCCAGCATCGGCCGCAGCACGAGGCGCTCGGTCGTCATCTTCGGCACGATGCTGTCGTCCCACCGGACCAGCTGATATTCCACCGTGACGCCCATGGGGCCCCGTCCGAGGTGTCTACCCCGCTGAAATCATACAGCATAAATATTCGTTACTTCAATCTAAGCCGGGTCGGGCGCGGGGCTTCGCCGCCCGGCCCATGCTAGGAACCTCGCCTGCGATCCCGCATTTCCTCAAAGGCCATGCACGTCCTCGCGGTCCTCGCCCACCCCGGTCGGAACAGCTTCGCCGCCCGCGTCTTCACCGAGGTCCTCGCGGGCCTGCGCGAGGGCGGGCACGAGGTCCGCGTGCTCGATCTCTATGGCGAGGGCTTCGAGGCCCGGCTGTCCGAGCCGGAGTGGCGGACCAACTCCGACGTGCCCGGGAACCGGAAGCCGGTGGAGCCCCTGGTCCAGGACCTGGAATGGGCGGAGGCGCTGGTGCTCGTGTTCCCGACCTGGTGGTCGGGCATGCCGGCGATCCTGAAAGGCTGGCTCGACCGCGTGTTCCTGCCCGGCGTCGCCTTCGACCTCGCGAAGGACGGGCCGATCCGCGGCAAGCTCACGCGCATCCGCGTCTGGGCCAGCATCACGACCTGCGGGGCGTCGCCGCTCCAGGTGCTGGCGCTGCTGGATCCCGTGCGCGTGCATTTGAGGGCGCTGAGGCTCGCGGTCGCCCGGCAGGCGAAGACGGTGTTCATGCGGCTCTACCGCATGGACTCCGTGGGAGATGAGGAGAAGGCGGCGTTCCTCTCGCGCGTGAGAGAAAGAATGCGGACGCTCGCCTGAGGCGTTGCTACGCCCCCAAGCGCGCGTCGAGAGTTCCGAGCGACGCGAGGCCTGCCGAGGGATGCTGCGCCTCCAGCGCCCTTCTCTGCGCACGCCACATCGTCGCCGGCAGCAGGTAGCGCCGCATCATGCGGCCGTGAATCCTGCCCGTCGCGACCCAGGCGAGGCCGTTCTTCTCGACCACGCGCACGGACGCCGCGTTGTGCGGCTCGACGCAGGCGACGACGTAGTCGACACCGGCTTCCTCGAACGCGAACTGGAGCACCATGCAGACCGCCTCGGTCGCGTAGCCCCGATCCTGATGTGCCGGCGCGATCGCGTAGGTCAGCTCGGCCGCACGGCCGGAGGTGCAGTCCGGGATGCATTTGAGGCGGACATGGCCCACCGTCTCGTCGTCGCGGCAGATCATGAGATAGCCGAGGCCGTACTGCCGCCACTCGCCCTCGAACACCCGGCGCAGCTCCTCCAGCCCCTCGAGATCGAGCGGCGGGGCGGAGAGATAGCGCCGGTTCAGGCTGCGGTTGACCTCGTGGATCCTCGCCACGTCGTCGCGGCCCATCTGGCGCAGACGCAGACGAGGGCTCGCCAGAACCGGCCCGAAGGCAGCCTGGCGGCCCGCATTCATAGGACTGGAGGAGGGCACGGCGAGGGTCATGGCTCCCTTTCTAGGGCCTGACGAGTGAACAAAGTATTAATACGATTTTAGATCCAGTGCGTCAATCTATTGCATCAAACGCGATCTATACGGAAGTTCACGCTTTCACGATTTACGGCCCCGGAAGGCCCTGAAATACCGGCGAAATCCTTGATCGCCCTTGCTTCTTCGGCGGGCCGGGGCCATGTCCGGTCGGCCCGATATCCCCCTCGCCGGAGCCTCTCTTGGCCGACCTCATCCTGCTCGCCTCGGACCCCACCGCCTGGGCGGCCCTCGCGACCCTGATCGTGATGGAGGTCGTGCTCGGCATCGACAACCTGATCTTCATCTCGATCCTGACCAACCGGCTGCCGGAGGAGCATCGGGTCAAGGCCAGGCGGATCGGCATCGGCCTCGCGCTCGTCATGCGGATCGGGCTGCTCGGCACGATCGCCTGGATCGTGCAGCTGACGAACCCGCTGTTCACCCTGTTCGACCACGGCTTCTCCTGGCGCGACCTGATCCTGATCGCGGGCGGGCTCTTCCTCGTGTGGAAGGCGACGCGCGAGATCCATCACACGGTCGAGCCCGAGCCCGACGAGGGTTCGAGGTTCGCCAAGTCGGCGGCGACCATGGGCTTCTCCGCCGCGATCGTGCAGATCCTTATGCTCGACCTCGTGTTCTCCGTGGACTCCATCATCACCGCGGTCGGCATGACCGACGACGTGCCGGTCATGGTGATCGCGGTGCTGGTCGCGGTCGCGGTCATGATGCTCGCGGTGAATCCGCTTTCCGCCTTCATCCAGGCGAACCCCAGCATCGTGATGCTGGCGCTGGGCTTCCTGCTCATGATCGGCATGGTGCTGATCGCCGACGGCTTCGGCGTGCACGTGCCGAAGGGCTATATCTACGCCGCGATGTCTTTCTCCGCGCTGGTGGAGGCGCTGAATATGATGGCGCGGAGGGCGAAGCGGAAACGCGAAGGTTGACCCTCGCTTAAGTGGTCCGCCGCTGCCGCGTTCCGGCGCGGGCGCTTCGCTGCGCCGAAACACTTTCGCGGCGGCCCGCTCGGGAAGTCAGGACAAAGAAAAGCCCTCCCTGCTTCCAGGGAGGGCTTTGATTTTCGCGAGCGGCGGAACGCGGGCGCTTTTCGGTCTTCCGGAAAGCGGGAGCGTTACGCCACCAGGCGAGCGTCCATAGCTCTTAGTTCTTCGTCACATTCCAGAACACCGGCAGGTGCGTCGACACCATCCCGGTGACGTTCTTC
>CAZZLX010000381.1:0-4488 GCA_964655235.1 uncultured Rhizobium sp. | reverse complement strand
CATCAGGATCTCGAACTGGTCCCAGTCCTCGGGCAGCAGCTGGAACTCGAACTTGTCGGGCACCTCGGCCTGTGCCCACGGCTTGGCCTCGGGCTCGAAGCCGCCCATCACCAGGCCGCCGACCTCCTCCTTGTAGTAGATGTAGCCGTCGGGATCGCGGAGCACAGGCAGGTTCGCCGTCACACCCTCGATCTTTCGCGTAACGATGTAGAAGTGCTCAGCCGAGAACAGCGGCACGGTGACGCCAGCGAGCCTGCCGACCTGGCGCGCCCATTGCCCGGCGCAGTTCACCACCACTTCGCAAGAGACATCGCCCTGGTCGGTATGGACGCCGTGGATGCGCCCGTTGCGCAGATCGAAACCGGTGACCTTTACGCCTTCGACGAGTTTGGCGCCGCCGGTGCGAGCGCCCCTGGCGAGCGACTGTGTCAGGTCCGTCGGGTTCGCCTTGCCGTCGCCGGGAAGCCACACGGCGCCGACCAGATCGTCGGTGCGCATCAGCGGCCACAGCTTGCCGGCTTCCGCCGGCGAGATCAGATGCGCCTCGACGCCGAAGCTGCGCGCGGTCGCGACGTTGCGTTTTAGCATCGTCATGCGCTCGGGCGTGCGCGCGACGGTGACCGCGCCGCAATCCTTCCAGCCGGTCGCGGCACCGGTCTCCGCTTCGAGCTTCGAATAGAGCTCGATGCCGTAGCGGCTCATCCGCGTCATCGATCGCGTGCCGCGCAGCTGGCCGATCAGGCCAGCGGCGTGCCAGGTGGTGCCCGACGTGAGCCGTCCCTTCTCGAGCAACAGCACGTCGGTCCAGCCGAGCTTGGTCAGGTGATAGGCGACACTGCAGCCGACGATGCCGCCACCGACGATGACGACACGGGCGTGGGAGGGGAGCGAGGACATGGCGGCATTAGGTGCGGATTTCGGTCGGGAGGCAACGGACATCACTCTTGCGTTGAAGCATGGCCTGAGGCTCCTATGAGCCATGCACTCCTCGATCGCCTTCGGCATCGCGGCCGTCGCCGCGCTTCTGCCGGCTGCCGTCATCGGCTGGCTGGGCAGGGCGCGCGACGGACTCTGGTGGGCGGCGATGGCGCTGGCCGTCGCCGGAACCGGCGCCTGGGCGCTCGCGCAGATCGAGGACGCCTGGAATGCTGGCCTTTCGGTCGCCCTCTGGGTGACCATCGCCGCCTCGACGGCGCTCTTCGCGTCCTTGGCCGCTGTGGCGCGCGAAGCGTGGCGATTGATGCCGCTGCTGTTTTCCTATCTGGCGATCCTCGGCGTGCTTGCGACCTTCTGGCAGGGGGCGCCCGAGCCGCGTGTCCCCGGTCCTTACGGGTCGTGGATCCTCGTCCACATCGTCGTCTCGGTCGCGACTTATGCGCTAGTGACGATTGCCGGTGTCGCCGGCCTCGCCGTCGCGCTTCAGGAGAAGGCGCTCAAGTCCAAGCGACCGACCCGGCTCAGCCGGCTCTTGCCATCCGTCGCCGAGTCCGAGGGGCTGGAGGTCGGCCTCCTCGCGGCGGCGGAGGCGGTGCTGGGCCTGGGAGGCCTGACCGGCATCGCCGCGCATTATCTGGCGACCGGACGGCTGGTCGCCTTCGACCACAAGACAGTGCTGTCCCTGGCGGCCTTCGTCGTGATCGGCGCGTTGCTCTTCGCGCACAAGCGCGTGGGCCTGCGCGGGCGCCGAGCCGCCCGGATCGCACTGGGCGCGTGGCTTTTGCTGACGCTGGCCTATCCGGGGGTGAAGTTCGTCACCTCGGTTCTCCTAGAGAATCGTGCTGCGGCGCAGCAAAGTTCTTGCGTGGTCGAGGCAGGGCAGCTAGCCTGACCAAATCCTGAGCACTTAAGGCGTCTGCCTAAATGTTGGGCATAGATATAGGCCCGGTTCGCCTGGAGGATCCGGTGATCCTCGCCCCGTTGTCGGGGGTCACGGACATGCCTTTCCGCCGCGTGGTCAAGCAATGCGGCGCCGGCCTCGTCGTGTCCGAGATGATCGCCAGCGAGGCGATGGTCCGCGAGAGCCGGAAGACCATGCTGATGGTCAAGCGCGCCGAGGGCGACGGTCCGATGTCGGTCCAGCTCGCCGGCTGCGAGCCGCACGTGATGGCCGAAGCCGCCCGCCTCAACGAGGACCTCGGCGCCGACATCATCGACATCAACATGGGCTGCCCGGTGAAGAAGGTCGTGAACGGCTATGCCGGCTCGGCCCTGATGCGCGAGGAGGACAAGGCCCAGCGCATCATCGAGGCGACCGTGAAGGCGGTGAAGCTGCCGGTGACGCTCAAGATGCGGACCGGCTGGGACCACGACAGCCGGAACGCGCCGAAGTTGGCGAAGATCGCCGAGAACGCCGGGATCAAGATGGTGACGATCCACGGGCGCACCCGGTGCCAGATGTACGAGGGCGAGGCCGACTGGGCCTTCGTGCGCCAAGTGAAGGACGCGGTGAAGATTCCGGTTATCGTCAACGGCGACATCACGACGCTCGAAGCGGCCGAGCTGGCGCTGGAGCAGTCCGGCGCCGACGGCGTGATGATCGGGCGCGGTTCTTATGGCCGTCCGTGGTTCATCCACCAGGTGACGCAATACCTCCGTAGCGGCGTGCGCCTTCCCGATCCCACGCTCGAGCGTCAGCTCCAGATCATGATTGAGCACGTCGAGGCGATGCTGGTGCATTACGGCATCCAGACCGGCATCAAGATCGCGCGCAAGCACATCGGCTGGTACTCGAAGGGCCTGCCCGGCTCCGCCGAGTTCCGCTCCGAGATCAACCGCTCGATGGAGCCGGCTGAGGTTTTCGCGATGGTCCGGCGCTTCTACGAGCCGCTGCTCGAACGGTTGGCCGCATGAAGGCGACCGCGCTCCGCCAGCGCCGGGTGCCGGAGCCGGACGGCTCGTCACTCCTCAACGCGCTGCCGCACCCGGTCATCGCGGTCGACGGCGACGACAGGATCCGTATGGCGAACCTGGCGGCCGAGCAGTTCCTGGCCGCGAGCTGGTCGACCTTGGCCGGTCGTACGATCGCCGATTTCCTTCCGGCCGGCAGCCCCATCCTCGGGCTGATCCAGCAGGTCCGCGAGATCGGCGGCAGCGTCTCAGAGTACGGGCTTTCGATCGAGACGCCGCGGATCAAGAGCCATGTCGTCACCGCCGAGATCGCGGCGATGTCCGAGCATCCGGGCTGGGTCGCGATCTCGCTGCACGAGCGTTCGATCGCGCTCAAGATCGATCGCCAGCTCGTCCATCGAGGTGCCGCGCGATCGCTGACGGCGATGGCGGCGATGCTGGCACACGAGGTCAAGAATCCGCTGTCGGGCATCCGCGGCGCCGCCCAGCTGCTCGAGCAGGGTGCCAGCCACGACGACCAGACGCTCACCCGTCTCATATGCGACGAGACCGACCGCATCTGCGCGCTGGTGGATCGCATGGAGGCCTTCTCCGACGGCCGCCCGGTGCCGCGCGGACCGGTCAACATCCACCGCGTGCTAGAGCACGTGAAGCGGCTCGCCGAGGCAGGCTTCGGCCGCAACGTCCGCTTCGTCGAGCGCTACGACCCGTCGCTGCCGCCGGCACTCGGCAACCGCGACCAGCTGATCCAGGTGTTCCTCAATCTGGTCAAGAACGCGGCAGAAGTCGTTTCGCCGGGCGAGGGCGAGATCGTGCTGCAGACGGCCTACCAGCATGGTGTTCGCCTCGCGGTACCCGGGGGCGCGGCGCCGCTTCGCCTGCCGCTTGTGGTGTCGGTCCAGGACAATGGCGGCGGCATTCCCGAAGATATCCGGCCGCATCTGTTTGATCCGTTCGTCACCACCAAGGTCAACGGTACGGGGCTGGGCCTCGCGCTCGTCGCCAAGATCGTCGGCGATCATGGCGGCGTCATCGAGTTCGACAGCCAGAACGGTCGTACCGTCTTTCGCGTGCTGCTGCCCGTGGCGGGCGGCGAGGAGCCTCACGACGCATGAGCGAGGCGGCCCGCACCATCCTGGTCGCCGATGACGACCGCGCCATCCGGACGGTCCTGACCCAGGCGCTCGCGCGCCTCGGGCACGATGTGCGCGCTACAGGCAATACGGCGACGCTTTGGCGCTGGATCGAGGACGGCGACGGCGACCTGGTTATCACCGACGTGCTGATGCCCGATGGCAACGGCCTCGACCTGCTGCCGCGCATCAGGAAGCAGCGCCCCGAGCTCCGCGTCGTCGTGATGAGCGCGCAGAACACGCTGCTGACCGCGGTCAAGGCGACCGAGCGCGGCGCCTTCGAATACCTGCCGAAACCTTTCGACCTGAACGAGCTGGTCCAGGTGGTGCGCCGCGCTCTCTCCGAGCCGTCTTCGCGGGTGGCGGCGGAGCGGGTGGAGGAGGGCGAGGAGCGCCTGCCGCTGATCGGCCGCTCGCCGGCGATGCAGGAGATCTACCGCGTGCTGGCGCGCCTGATGGGAACAGATCTCACGGTCACCATCACCGGCGAATCCGGCACCGGCAAGGA
>CAZZLX010000380.1:0-4503 GCA_964655235.1 uncultured Rhizobium sp. | reverse complement strand
CGTTCTTCCGCCAGAGGAACGGCTGCTTGAACTGGCCGAGCGGCACATAGGGGATCACTTCCCAGAGGCGCTTGTGCATCGCCTCGACCAGTGCCTTCTGCTTGGCGGGGTCGGTCTCCTTCATGTACTCGTCGCGCATCTTCTCGACCACCTCGTCGCAGGGCCAGCCGACGAAGTTCTTGCCGTCGCAGGTCATGATCGTCGACGGGCTGGTGATCGGGCTCGCGAGATGCGAGCCGTTGGCTGTGGTGTGAAAGATGTTCCATCCGCCCTGGTCCGGCGGATCCTTCTTCGAGCGGCGCACGGTGACGCTGCCCCAGTCGGAGAGCTGCAGGTCGACGTTGAAGCCGATCGATTTCAGCTTCTCGGCCGTCAGCAGGCTCATCGCGTTGTAGGCGGGGATGTCCGAGCCGCCGATGATGACGATCTTGCGGCCGTCATATCCCGAGTCCTTGACCAGCTGGCGCGCCTTCTCGAGGTCGGGCTTGCGGAAAGCGTCCGATCCGGCCTCGGTGCCGTTCGGCGTGCCGCAGACCCAGAAGGCGTAGCACTCGATCCACCACTTCTTGTCGCCGTAGGCCGCAGTCATGTAGTCGGCCTGGTTCACCATGTAGGCGAGCGCCATCCGCGCCTTCACGTTGTTGAAGGGCGGGTGAAGCGAGTTGGGCCGGAGCGCGCCGTAGGTGTCGATCGGCCAGACCTCGCCGATCACGATGTTCGGGTCCTTCTCGACCGTCGAGATGAGGTCGAGCGACGGTGCGTCGAGGAAATCGACCTCGCCCGAGCGCAGCGCCGCGAAGGCGGTGGCCGCATCGGGAATGATCTTGAACTCGATGCGGTCGAGCTTCGGTACCTTGCCGCCGGCCATGCCCGAGGGCGGCTCCGCGCGCGGCACGTAGTCCTTGTTCTTCTCGTAGACGGTCGTTGCGCCGGGCACGTATTCGCCCTTCACGAACTTGAAGGGCCCGGAGCCGATCGTCTCGGTGATGACCGTGAACGGGTCGATCATCGCTTCCTTCTCGCGAAGGATGCCGCCGTCGATGTTGCGCGCGCCGGAGATCAGGTATTCGACGAAGCCGAAGGGCTCCTTCATCTTTAGGACGAAGGTCTGATCGTCGACGCGGTCGATCGAGGCGACGAGGCTGGTCAGCTTCTGGATCTGGGTGTCGCGCGCGAACTGCCGCTTCATCGAGGCGACGACGTCCCTGGTCGTCACCGCCTGCCCGTCGTGGAACTTGAGGCCGGGGCGGAGCTTGAAGGTGTAGGTCAGCTTGTCGGCCGAGACCTGGTAGTCGCCGACCATCTGCGGCCGGCTCACGAGGTTCGCGTCCCAGGTGAACAGGCTGTCGTAGATCATGCCGACATGGATCGAGGTCGCGTTCGCCGCCGGCTGGTGCGGGTCGAACACCTTGGCTTCTGCCTGGGGGACGACCTTCAGCACCTTCTGCGCCGGGGCGGGCGACGCGAGGCCTACGAGGACTCCGAGGAACAGCGTGACGGCTAGGCGGGACGCGAGCTTGGAACGCATGACGCAATCTCCCGGGCAGCGCACCTTTCCAAAAGGGAAGCACGTCGGCCGGCCCCGTGCAAACCGGCCTTGTGCAAACGGCTACAGGGTGCCGTGCCGATCCGACAGGGCTATACTCGCGCATGGAGGTCGTGATGCCGATCGAGACCGTTGCGGTCGTGGCTCCGGGCGACATGGGGCACAGCGTCGCCGAGGTCCTCCGGCGTGGCGGACTTCGCGTCGTGACGAAGCTCGCAGGGCGCGGGCCCGACAGCGTCGCGCGCGCCAATCGTGCCGGCATGGTGGCGCTGGCGAATCTGCAGGCCGTGGTGCACGAGGCCGACGCCTTCCTCTCGATCCTGCCGCCGTCGCGGGCCCTCGATCTCGCCGGCGAGGTCGCGGCCGCGATCAAGACGGCGCGGAAGTCGCTGCTCTATGTCGACTGCAACGCCGTGTCGCCCGAAACGGTGAAGGCGATCGGGGCGGTCATCTCGGCGGCGGGCGGGCGCTTCGTCGACGCCGGCATCATCGGGCTGCCGCACAAGCCTGGCGGCCCGCAGCCGCGCTTCCATGCGTCGGGCCCCGACGCCCCGGCCTTTGCCGAGTTGAGCCGGCATGGTCTCGACATCCGTGTCATCGGCGATGAGATCGGCCAGGCCTCGGCGTTGAAGATGTGCTTCGCCGCGATGAGCAAGGGCGTGACCGCGCTGGCGACCGAGGCTTTCACGGCGGCCGAGATCCTCGGCGTTGCCGACTCGCTGCGGGCCGAGATGTCGTCGTCTCTGCCGGCGCTGCTCGATTTCGCTAGCCGCTCGATCCCGGCAATGCCGCCAAAAGCCTATCGGTGGACCGGCGAGATGGAGGAGATCGCGCAGACCTTCGCGTCGGTCGGTCTGCCGCCCGCCATGCTGCAAGGCGCCGCCGACGTCTACCGCTTCGTCGGCCAGTCGCCGCTCGGCGCCGAACGGACCGAGGCGCGCACCCAGGGCAGCACGCTCGAGGACGCCGTCGCCGGCCTCGCCCGAACGCTCGGCAAGCGCTAGGCCTTCGCCAGCCCCGCCAGCGCCTGGCGCAGCACGTCGTTGGAGCGGCTTGTCACCATGATCTTCCATTCGAAGATCGACGGATAGAACGCCTCGCGCACCTTCGCCTTGATCTCCTTGCCCTGGGCCGAGGCGGGGTCACCCCAGGCATAGAGCCAGTTGTCGGCGCGGAGCGAGCCCAGCACGTCGCGCACCGGGTGCGTGCCGTATTCGATGCCACCGACAGTGCAGCGCGTGGTCGGCAGCGTCTTCACCAGCGCGCGCGGAAGTGTCGCCTTCCCTCCGCCGGGGACGTGCTTCGACTTGTCCTTCTTGGCTTCCTCGATCTGCTCGACCGTGGGCGTCACATGGTCGAACCACTTGCGCGCCATGCCCTCGCCCTCGCTGCCGCCGTAGTAGAGGTCGCCGAAGCCGAGCGGGCCGAGGCCCGTGTGATAGTCGACGAGGCAGAGGTCGGTCGCCCCCTTCATCCACTCCTGGGCGATGCTCTCGAAGGTGCGGCGCGACCAGGTCGGCTTCGAGCCACCGTAGAAGGTGCCTTTGGCGTTGACGTACTGCCCGCTGTGGATCGCCTTCGGCACGAAGTCGGTATTGTTCGGCATGTTGTAGAAGGCGGAGATCGCGGCGTCCGCCCTGGCGACGGACTCCGGCGTCCAGACCTTCGGGTTCGCGTGGTCCTGGAGCGCCTCGTAGTCCTTGTTCTCCGGCAGCGGCTGGGAGAAATCGACGAAGTTGCGGTTGAGGTCGACGTTGTCCTCGGTCACGCGCCGGCCATGGGCGAAGCCGTGCGGGTTGATCGCGTGCACCAGCAGCACCGCGGTGTCGGCCTTGGAGTCGCGGTGATAGTGGCGGTTCTCGAGGAACGAGATCTGGCAGCCCGACCCGCAATATCCCTCGATGCCATGGGTCGAAGAGGTCAAGACCAGCAGCTTCTTCGCATCCCTAGGCCCGAGCCAGGCGACGTCGGTCGCAAGGTCGCCGCCGTCCGGTCCCTTGAGCGGATGCGGATAGCTCTCGACCAGATGCGCCCCGGCCGCCGTTGCCGCCTTCAGGAACTTCTCGCGGGCCTCGGCATAGGATTGGGAGAAGAATGACGCGACCGGCGGCATGAAAAGCTCCTCAGGGCGTTACGAGATGGCAGGCGACCTTGTGGACCTGGCCGACATCGACCAGCGGCGGCTCGACCTCACGGCAGCGCGCGACCGCGACCGGGCATCGGGTGTTGAAGCGGCATCCTTTCGGCGGCGACATCGGGCTCGGCACGTCGCCGGTCAGCACCGTCCGGTTGCGCGGCTCGCCTGGCTTGGCGATCGGGATCGCGGAGAGAAGCGCCTTCGTGTAGGGGTGGAGCGGGTTCTCGTAGAGCGCGTTCTTGTCAGTGATCTCGACGATCTTGCCGAGATACATGACCGCGACCCGGTCGGCGATGTGGCGGACGACCGCGAGATTGTGGCTGATGAAGAGGTATGTCAGGCCCAGCTCGCGCTGCAGGTCGCGCATCAGGTTGATGACCTGGGCCTGGATCGAGACGTCGAGCGCCGAGACCGGCTCGTCGCAGACGATGAACTTCGGATTGAGCGCGAGAGCCCGGGCGATGCCGATGCGCTGGCGCTGGCCGCCGGAGAATTCGTGCGGGTAGCGCTTCGCATAATCGGGCGCCATGCCGACCAGCTTAAGCAGCTCTGCGACGCGGGCGCGCCGTTCCTCCGGCGTGCCGATGCCATGGACCTTGAGCGGCTCTGAGATGATGCCTTCGACCGTCTTCCGCGGGTTCAGCGAGGAGAACGGGTCCTGGAAGATGATCTGTACGTCGCGGCGCCGTGCGCGCAGCTCCTTGTCGGGGATGTGCGCGATGTCGTCGCCGTTGAGCCTGATCGAGCCGGAAGTCGGATCGAGCAGGCGGATCAGGAGGCGCCCGGTGGTCGACTTGCCGCAGCCGGACTCGCCGACCAG
>CAZZLX010000379.1:0-4505 GCA_964655235.1 uncultured Rhizobium sp. | reverse complement strand
GGCGGCCAGCAGCAGCGGGTCGCGATCGCGCGCGCCGTGATCGCGCGGCCGAGCCTGCTGCTCGCCGACGAGCCCACGGGCAACGTCGACGACAAGATCGCCATGCGGCTGATGTACCTGTTCGAGGAGCTCAACAAGATGGGGACGACGGTGGTGATCGCCACCCACAACGACGGGCTCGTCGCCCGGTTCCCTCATCCGCAGCTTCACCTCGAGTCGGGCAAGCTCTATCGGATCCCGGGCCGGCCTCGTCCGGCGAAGGCGCGGGCCAGTGGCTAAGGCCGCATCCACCCGCGATCGCGAGCTGCCGCTGGCCGGCGACGACTCAGCGAAGTTCCTGCCCTGGGTCGCGGGCGCCATGGTGTTCCTGGCGGCGATCGCGCTCGCCGGCGCCTTGCTGGCGCAAACCGTGGCGGCGCGATGGCAACAGGATCTCGCGGGCTCGCTCACCGTCGAGGTGCCGGCTCGCGCCGGCGCTTCGGCGGCGGAGCGCGAGAAGACGGCACTGGCACTCCTGAAAGCGACGTCCGGCGTCGTCGATGCGGCTCTGGTGCCGCGTTCCAGGCTCGAGCGCCTGGTCGAGCCATGGCTCGGGGTCGGCGCGCACGTGGCCGAGCTGCCGCTGCCGGCGCTGATCGAGGTGCACCTCGCCGAAGATGCGCGGATCGACTTCGGCACGCTCGGCGAGCAGCTGGCCGAGGCGGTACCAGGTGCGAAGCTCGACGATCACGCGCTTTGGCTCGCCGGCGTCGGCGCGGTCGTGCGCGCGGTCGAGGCGGTCGCGCTCGCCATCGTGGCCCTGATCGCCGTTCTCTCCGCCGCCGCAGTCGGGTTCGCGGTCCGGACCGGTCTCGCGATCCACATTGACGTCGTCGAGGTCCTGCATCTGATCGGCGCACGCGATGCCTACATCGCGCGACAGTTCGCCGGGCACGCCTTCCGCGCGACCTTGAAGGGCGGGGTCATCGGGCTCGCCGCCGCCGTGTCGCTGATCGCCGCGCTCGCCGAAGGCCGCGGGGCGCTCGGGCCGCTGCCGCTGCCCGAGGTCAAGCTTGGCATGATCGCCTGGAGCATGATTGCCGCGGTGCCGTTCGCGGCGGCCTTCTTCGCGCTGCTCGCGGCGCTCGCCACCGTCCACCGGCAACTCAAAAGGATGCCGTGAGGCTGAGCTTCCGACAGCGGCAGGAGGGGAGACGGCGCTGGCCCGCCATGCTCGCCGCTGTCGTGGCGATGGGAGCTTGGGCGTGGGGCCTCGCCTGGTTCGCCGGCGAGATGCCGGCAAGCACGGCGGACGAGCCCGTGTCGGCGGATGCGGTCGTGGTGCTGACCGGCGGCAGCCGGAGACTCGCCGCAGGCCTTGAGATCCTGGCGCGCGGCGATGCCGAGAAGCTGCTGGTCTCGGGCGTTCACCCCGACGTGGTGAAAGCGGAGATCGCCGGCGCCGACATCCGCCTCCAGGTGCTGGCAGAGTGCTGCCTGACGCTGGGATACGAGGCGACCGACACGGTCGGCAACGCCGGCGAGGCGGCGCGCTGGATGCAGCGCGAAGGGTTCAAGTCGCTGGTCTTGGTGACGGCGACATATCACATGCCTCGGAGCCTGGCCGAGTTCCATCATGCGCTGCCCGAGGCGCGCATCGTCGCGCACCCGGTGTTTCCCGAGAGCTTCAAGCGCGACGAGTGGTGGCGTTGGCCGGGATCGGCCGCGCTCGTCGTGATCGAGTATCACAAGTACATGCTGGCACGGCTCCGCTTCGGTCTGGCCGACCTGATCGGAACGCGTCCGCTGGCGGAGGCTTCCCCGTGACCTGGATCCGTTCGGCGATCTTCAATGTCGCCTTCTTCGGATGGACCACGATCGTGGTCGTCTGCGCCTTGCCGGTCATGGCGCTGCCCGAGCGCGCGATGGTCGCGTATGCGCGCGGGTGGTCGCGGAGCGTGCTGTTCCTGCTCCGGGCGATCTGCGGGCTGGGATATCGCGTCGTCGGCCGCGAGAAGGTGCCGGAGGGCGGCATCATCGTCGCCTGCAAGCACCAGTCGGCCTGGGACACCATCGCCTTCTTCGCGGTGTTCGACTCCCCGGTCTACATCCTGAAGCGCGAGCTCCTATCGATCCCACTGTTCGGCTGGTGCCTGCTCAAGGCCGGCATGATCGCCATCGACCGCAAGGGCGGCGCCTCGACGATGCGAAAGACCATCGCCAAGGCCGAGGAGAAGCTGGCCGAGGGGCGGCAGATCGTGATCTTCCCGCAAGGGACCCGCGTGGCTCCTGGCGCGAAGCTGCCGTACCAGCCCGGCGCGGTCGGCCTCTACACTCATCTGAACACGGCCATCATCCCGGCGGCGCTCGACTCCGGCCGCTTCTGGGCGAGGCGCAGCTTCCTCAAGAAGCCGGGGACGATCACGCTCGAGTTCCTGGAGCCGATCCCGGCCGGCCTCAAGCGTACGGAGGCACAGCGGCTGATCGAGCAGCGGATCGAGACCGCGTCCGACAGGCTGCTTGCGGGCGGCTAGCCGCCGAGCGCGCGATTGGCGAAGTGGATCGCGGCGCCGACCAAGGCGCCGAAGATCGTGCCGTTGATCCGGATGAACTGCAGGTCCTTGCCGACCTGGAGCTCGATCCGGCGGGCGAACTCCTCCGGCTGCTGGCGGGCGAGGATCTCGACGATGAATCCCCGGACCTCGTCGCGCCACGCCGGCACGTTCTCGGTGAAGAAGGCTTCGACGGCGGCGTTGATGTCGCGGCGGAGCGTCAGGCTGTCGAGCTGATCGGCCAGCGACTTCGCCACCGTGTCGAAGGCGGCGCGGATCTTCGAGTTCGGGTCCTGGAGGTCGGTCAGCATCGTGTTCTTGATGGTCGTCAGCGCGCCGGCGACGATGCGCGACGTATCTTCGTGGTCGATGATCTTCTGGATCAGCTCGGGCAGCCGCTCGAAGCCGCCGTCCGCCGCGGCGATCGATGCCGGCAAGGTCTCCAGCCAGCGGTCCAGCTCGGCGCGTTCCGAGGAGCCGGGATCCTCGAGGGCTTCCAGCAGCTCGGTCAGGCCGCCTACGGTCTTGTCGGCGATCTTGCGGTCGACGAAGCGCGGCACGAACCAGTAGCTGCGGGCGCCGACCCGCTCGCGGATCTCCTCGCGGTTCTCCTCCAGCCAGTCGATCGCCTTCTCCAGCACGTCATCGATCAGGCGCGCGAAGTCCGGGTGCTCGACCGCGTGCCGGACCAGGCGCGCAATGGTCGGCCTTATGTCGCTGTCGGCGAGGCCCGAGCGGATCGCGGTCGCGACCGCCTCCAGCACGCCCGGATTGTTGCGCTCGTCCAGCACGCGCGGAAGGAAGCGCATCAGCCCGTCGATCAGCTTTTTCCGCGCCTCCTCGCTGTCGAGCAGGCGGCTTAAGCGCTCGGCGATGTCGAACTTGCGCAGGCGGGAGACCAGCACGTCGTGCTGGAGGAACTCGCGGTCGATATATGTCGCGACGCCGTCGGCGATCCGTGACTGGTTGCGGGGGATCAGCCGCGTATGCGGAATCGGCAGTCCCAGCGGATGGCGGAAGAGGGCGGTGACCGCGAACCAGTCGGCGATGCCGCCGACCATCGCCGCCTCGGCCGCCGCCCGGATATAGCCGAGCGCGGGTGGCGACAGTGCTACGAAGTGCGTTGCGACCCAGATCCCGGCGGCGGCCAGCAGCAGGAGCCCGGCATAGGCGCGATAGCGCGCCAATGCCGCCTCGCGGCTTTCAGGCTCGGTTTCCGTCGCGGGCGTGCTCACGCCCTAGAAAGGTGGTGTCGCACCCGGGGTTCCCCTAGAGGGCAGCGATCATGCCGCCATCGATGGTCAGCACCTGCCCGTTGCAGAAGGAGGACGCTTCGGAGGCGAAGTAGATCGCAGCCCCGCCCAGCTCCTTCGGATCGCCCCAGCGCCCGAGCGGCGAGCGGCCGCAGACCCAGTCGTAGAACTGCTTGTTGTTGCGCACCACATCGTTGGCCTCGGTCGGATAGAACCCCGGTCCGATGCAGTTGACGTTGACGCCCATGGGACCCAGCTCGACGCCCAGCGCCCGGGTAAGGCCGTGCAGGCCAGCCTTGGACGCTACGTAGGAGGCGATGGTCGGACGGGCGATCGTGCCCATCACCGACGAGATCATGATGATCCGTCCCCATTTTCGCTTCACCATGCCGCGCGCCGCTTCGCGGGAAAGCCGGAAGCAGGCGGTAAGGTCCGAATCGATGACCGTCTGCCAGTCCTGGTCCGAGGTCTCCAGCGTCGGCTTACGGATCACGATGCCGGCGTTGTTGACCAGCACGTCCAGGTGGCCCTGATCCTTCTCGATCTTTGCGATTCCATCGGCCACCGCCGGCCCGTCGGTCACGTCGAAGATCGAGGTGGAGGCGCTCCAACCGTTCTTCCTCGCCTCCTCGACCCGGGGGCTGACGCGGCCGGCATCGCGGCCGTTCAGCACGATGTGGGCGCCGGCGCCAGCGAGCGCCTGGGCGATCGCCCATCCGAG
>CAZZLX010000378.1:0-4520 GCA_964655235.1 uncultured Rhizobium sp. | reverse complement strand
GCGACGAGGCCGGCGACGTCGCCGAGAAGGCGGACGGGAAGAGCCGCCGCCGCGTCCTGCACCCACCAGACGCCGTCGGCGAAGCCGGGAAGCTCGCCGACGACGGCGCTGGCGCGCCTGAGCGTTCCGGTCGGCAGGATCTCCGCTTCGAGACGCGGCGCCCACAGCTTGGCATCGGCGCGGACTGAAAGGTCGAGCGGCGGCTCGGTCAGGTGGACCTCGGCGATCGCGCGCGCGGTCGCCTCGCCATAGGCCCGGGACCAGGAGTCCCACAGCCAGTCGGGCGTCGAGAGCCGCGCCGCATCCTGCGCCTGCCAGAGAGCCGCGCCCTCGCGCGTCGCGCGTCGGAGCACGGCGTTGACCAGCCCCTTGAATCCATCGAAGCGGCCTTCGAGCAGGCGCACGCTCGAATCGACCGCGGCGTGGTCGGCAGTGCCGAGGACGAGGATCTGCACGAGTCCCAGACGAAGCACGTCGAGAACCGGCGCCGCCTTCTCCGGCAGCGGTCGTTCGACGAAGCGTGCGATCAGGTCATCGAGCTGGCCAAGTCGGCGGAGCGCGGTCGCGACCAGCAGACGGGCAAAGGCGCGGTCGCGGGGCTCGAGTGTGTCGAGCCCGCCGTCGGCAAGCGCCTCGTCGAGCGGGCGACGGCGTCTCAGGACCTCTTCGAGCAGGAGGTGAGCGACGCTTCGAGCGCCGCTCACCTCGTCCTCTGGCTTGTCTGGCCGCTCAAGGGATCAGCCCCAGGGGCCGCGTCGGGGCGCGCTGCTCGGCACGCTGGTCGCATAGGCCGGACGGCCCGCATTGCCTCCCATCATGCCCGCCATCTCGCGAAGCGCGGCGATCCGGTTCTCGGTCGACGGGTGGGTCGAGAACAGGTTGTCCATCGCGCCGCCATGCAGCGGATTGATGATGAAGAGATGCGCCGTCGCCGGGTTGCGCTCGGCAGTCTCGTTCGGGATCGCGTGCGCGGCCTGCTCGATCTTGGCGAGCGCGGAAGCGAGCCACATCGGCTGGCCGGCGATCTCGGCGCCGACGCGGTCGGCCTCGTATTCGCGCGTCCGGCTGATCGCCATCTGCACCAGCATGGCTGCCATCGGCGCCAGGATCATCAGCGCGATGCTGCCGACCATGCCGAGCGGGTTGGAGCGGTTGTCGGAATTCGAGTGGCCGGCGAACATCGCCATGTTGGCGAGCATGCCGACGGCGCCGGCGATGGTCGCGGTGATGGTCATGGTCAGCGTGTCGCGCATCTTCACGTGCGCCAACTCGTGCGCCATCACGCCGGCAACCTCCTCAGTGCTGAGCTGACGCAGCAGGCCGGTCGAGGCCGCGACAGCGGCGTTCTCCGGGTTGCGGCCGGTCGCGAACGCGTTCGGCTGCTCGGAATCGATGATGTAGACCTTGGGCATCGGCAGCTGCGCGCGCTCGGCGAGCCTCGCCACCATGTCGTAGAACCAGGGCAGCGTCGCGCGGTCGATCTCCTGCGCGCCGTGCATCGACAGCACCATCTTGTCCGCGTTCCAATAGGCGAACAGGTTGGTCGCCGCCGCGATGGCCAGCGCGATCAGCATGCCGCCTTCGCCACCGATCATGTAGCCGATGGCGAGGAACAGGGCGGTCATCGCCGCCAGGAGCATGAAAGTACGTGCGTTCATCTCTTCCAGTTGGTCCGAAGGGACTGAGCCAGGAAAATGGCCCCGGGACGGCCTTCCTTCAAGGCTTGGCGGGGGTCGGGAGCCGGCCTATAACGCCCGAGATGAGCAATCCTGCCAAGACCTTCCGGGAAATCCGGCCGGTGCCGGCGCCGGCCGCGGCCAAGCCGGGCGCAAAGGCTCCTGACACGGCCCCGCCGCCGTCGCCGGCAGGCGCCAAGCCGGCGCAGCCGGACGAAGTCGGGGGGCCGACGGGTCTCGAGCCGACGCGCTACGGCGATTGGGAGCGCAACGGCCGCTGCACGGATTTTTGAGCCGACGGCGGATGAATCGTCACGGCCTTGCGTTAGACTGATTGCTGCGATCCGGAGGATAGGCCCGATGGCCAAGCCCGCTTTCTGGCTGATGAGCATCGCCTGGTCGGCGCTGGCCGCGGCCAGCGCGTTCGCCGCCAACGAAGTCGTGATCCAGCAGAAGGACCTGGGCTTCCGTCCCGAGAAGGTCGAGATCCGCGTCGGCGACAGCGTCGTCTTCACCAACGAGGACAACTACGGCCACAACATGCACTCCACCTCGGCCGGCGCCGAGTTCGATCTCGGCCGTCAGGCGCCGGGTACACGAGTGCCCTACACCTTCCGCCGGGCCGGGACCTTCGAGGTGTATTGCCGCATCCATCCGAAGATGCGGCTCGAGGTCGTCGTTAAGTAGAAGAACGCCTCGTAAGGGAGGGAAGGGAGCCCGGTGTCGATCAAGCTCAAGCTCGTCGGCGCCCTTCTTCTCGCCGCCCTCGCCGCCGCTCTTCTCGGCTTCTCGGCGCTGCTCACCACCTCGTCGATGGGCGATCTCGCGGTCACGCTGTACGACCGCCCGCTGCAGGCGATCAACTACGCCCGCTCGGCGCAGTCCGCCTTCGCTCTGCTCGAGCTCGCCGACCGCGATGCCGGCGACACCCTGACCGAAGCCGGCACCGCCGAGATGATGGCACGCGCGAAGGACCTCGAAGGCGATCTCCGCGTCGTCGACCAGCGCGGCATCTCGGAGGCGATCCACCCTCTGGTGAAGGAGACGATCGCGCTGATCGAGGTCTGGCGACGGGCGGCGATCGACGCCCGCGTCGGCGGCGCCGGCCAGACCAGCATCCCAATGCGCGGCATGGCGCAGCCGACCGGCGCCGCCCGCGACGCGCTCGCACTCGAGATCCGGCGGAAGCTCGAAACGCTGACCCAGCTCGCCGCCGACGACGGCTACCAGTTCCGCGAGGAGGCGGTCGTCCTGATCGACCAGGCGAAGCGCCAGACCCTGATCGTGATCGCGGTCGCGATCGTGCTCTGCGTCGCGGTCGCGCTCCTGCTGGCCCGCAACATCGTCGGACCGGTCAACGACATGGCAGGCGCGATGGTGCGCCTTGCCTTCGGCAACCGCGAGGAACCGGTACCGCATCTCGGGCGCCGCGACGAGATCGGCGGCATGGCGTCCGCGCTCGAGGTCTTCAAAGGCGCGATGCTCGAGGTGAGCGAGGCGAAGGATCGCGCCGAGGCGGCGACGCGCGCCAAGTCCGAGTTCCTGGCGATGATGAGCCATGAGATCCGGACGCCGATGAACGGCATCCTCGGCATGACGCGGCTGCTGCTCGGATCCGACCTCGACCGCGATCAGCGCGGCCAGGCCCAGATCGTGTTCGATTCCGGCCAGGCGCTGCTGACCATCCTCAACGACATCCTCGACTACTCGAAGCTCGAGGCCGGCAAGCTCGACATCGAGACCGTCGACTTCGACCTGAAGCGCGTCGCCGAGGGAGTGTCGGCGCTTCTGGAATCGCGCGCGGTTGAGAAGGGCATCGGCTTCAAGACCTCGGTCGATCACGATCTGCCTCCCTACTTTCTGGGCGATCCGGGCCGCGTCCGCCAGGTGCTGCTGAACCTGATGGGCAATGCCATCAAGTTCACGGAACGCGGGTTCGTGGCGCTCAACATCCGCCGCGCCGCCGCGCCCGAGGGCCGCATCGGTCTCCGCTTCGAGGTGGTCGACACCGGGATCGGGTTGACCGCGGAAGCCAAGTCCAAGCTGTTCGGCAGCTTCAGCCAGGCGGACTCGTCGATCTCGCGCCGTTTCGGCGGTACCGGCCTCGGTCTCGCCATCTCGAAGCGGCTGGTCGAGCTGATGGGCGGCGCCATCGGCGTCGACAGCGAGGTCGGAAAGGGCTCCACCTTCTGGGTCGAGATCGCGTTCGCGCCCGGCGAGAAGCCGAAGGAGGAGGCGCATTCGGCCAATGTCGCGTCCCGCCTGAAGCCGCTGACCATCCTTCTCGCCGAAGACAACAAGGTGAACCAGAAGGTCGCGATCGGCCTGCTGGCGCCCGCCGGCCACAAGATCGACGTCGTCGAGACCGGTGCCGACGCGGTCACCGCGATCGACTGGGGCAAGACGGCCTACGACCTGGTGTTGATGGACATGCACATGCCGGTTATGGACGGCATCGAGGCGACGCGCCGGATCCGGGCGCTCGCGCCGCCGAAGAACGCCGTGCCGATCATCGCCGCCACTGCCGGCGCCATGGCCGAGGAGATACAGCGCTGCCTCGATGCCGGCATGAACGACTACGTCGGCAAGCCGATCAATCCCGAGCAGCTGATCCAGGTGATCCTCCGCACGCTCGGCCCAGCCGCGGCCGGTGAGACGGACGCGTCGTCCGAGGTTGCGGGCGTCGACGTCGGCGCCAGCCTCGCCGAGGGCGACGAGGCGCTCGACGAGCGCGTGCTGGCGAGCCTCGAAGATCAGCTCGGTCGTGACATGGTGCAGGAGCTGATCGGCGAATACCGATCGAGCGCAAGCGACCTCGCGCGCCGGATCGACGCGGCCCGCGCC
>CAZZLX010000377.1:0-4521 GCA_964655235.1 uncultured Rhizobium sp. | reverse complement strand
CGTCACCAGGCGCTCGGCGAGCCGCACGGCAGCGCCTTCGTCGACCTTGTCGAGCCAGAGCGCGAACTCGTCGCCGCCGAGGCGGGCCACGACGTCCTCGTTGCGCGTCGCGTCGGCGAGAAGGCGGGCGACCGCCTTCAGCGCCTCGTCCCCGGCCTGATGGCCCTTCACGTCGTTGACGATCTTGAAGTTGTCGAGGTCCACGTACACCAGCGCACCGCCATGTCCGCCGACCGCTCCCTGCGCCAGCCGCTTGCCGACTTCCGCGAAGAACATGCGGCGATTCTTGAGCCCGGTCAGCGCATCGGTCGAGGAGAGCCGCGTCAACTCCTCGTGATTGGAGAGCTGCTGGTAGGCGACGGCCAGCTGGGCGGCGACCTCGCCGGCGAGCTCGCTCTCCTCGGCGGTGAAGGCGCGGTCCCGCGCGTTCCGCCACAAGAGCAGCGCGCCGTTGATCTTGCCGCGATACGAGGTGGCGGCGGCCAGCACCTTGCCGTCTCCGCCGTACGAGGAAAGATCCATCGTGATGATGCCGTCGGCGTCGGCGAGTGCCTGCATCGCCTGGGCGACGGCGTTCCCCTGTGGCATCGCGCCCTTGTGCGCCGCCGGCTTCAGCGCGCCGGCCTCGCCCCGATAGAGCACGCAGGCGCCGGCGCCGAGCGCGCGGACCACCGCGGTCGCCGCAGCACCCAGCATCGCCTCGGGGTCGACCTCGTCGCGGATGGCGCGGATGATGCGGGTCAGCAGCAGCCGGCGGTTCTGTGCTTCGGCCAGCTCGGCGTCGCGCTCGCGCTCGGCGGTGATGTCGCGGCAGACGCCGCGCACGCCGCGCCACGATCCCGCGGAGTCGGTGATCGGCGCCGCCGAGACGAGCAGGCAGACGTCCTTGGCATCGGCGCTCTTGAGCCAGATCTCGGAGTCTTCGACCCGCGAGCGGGCATGGAATGGAAGATCGCCCTGCCGGGCCGCGTCGCCGCCGAGATCCTCCGGGCGCTTGCCGACGAGCTGGTCGGCCGCATAGCCCAGGGCGCCCTTGGGCGAGACGAAGACGAAGCGCCCATCCGCGCCGACTTCCCACGCGAAGTCGCTGGAGATCTCGACCAGGTCGCGGAAGCGCTGGCGGGATTCGATCAGCGCGCTCTGCAGGTTTCGCTCGAGCGTCGCGTCGCGGCCGAGCACGAGCGCACCCGAGCCGCCGTCGAGGCCGAGCACGGTCACCTCGATCTGCTGGCGGGTATCGCCATCGCCGATCTCGACCGGGGTCGGCTGGGTCGCCCGTCCGCCGAGCGCCTCGGCGATCCTCGCCTCGAGATCGGGCACCCGGCCGGCGATCAGGGCGTTGGCGAGGCCGCGGCCGGCGGCATTGACCGTCCTCACCGCACGCGGTCCGGTCGCCAGCATCGCCGCCGCGCCGGACTGGGCAAATGCGCCGCCCGCGTCGATCAGGCGGGCGACCGCCGCAACCTCGCGGTTCTCGCTACGAAACGGCCAGACGCTCACGTGCCGGGACCTCCACTGCAGGCTGAGTTACTGGAGGCTGGGTGACGGCGCAAGCGCGCGTTGACAGGCGGGTCCGCCCCCCCGCATCCTCCGGCGCGTTTTCTCCCACTCTCGACCGGAATCCGACATGACCGCCGATCTCGCCAAGACCATCGACGCTGCCTGGGACGCCCGCGACACCCTCAATGCCCAGACCAAGGGGGCGGTGCGGGAGGCGGTGGAGGCGGCGCTCGAAGGCCTCGACAACGGCAGCATGCGGGTCGCCGAGAAGGGCCCCGGCGGCTGGATCGTCAACCAGTGGCTGAAGAAGGCGGTCCTGCTCTCCTTCCGCCTGACCGACAACGCGATCATTCCCGGCGGCCCCGAGGGTCCGTGGTTCGACAAGGTGCCGTCCAAGTTCAAGGGCTGGGACGACGCCCGCTTCCGCAAGGCCGGTTTCCGCGCCGTGCCGAATGCGGTGGTCCGCAAATCCGCCTACGTGGCGCCCGGCGTCGTGCTCATGCCGAGTTTCGTCAACGTCGGCGCCTATGTCGATTCCGGCACCATGGTTGACACCTGGGCGACGGTCGGCTCGTGCGCTCAGATCGGGAAGAACTGCCATCTCTCGGGCGGCGTCGGCATCGGCGGCGTGCTCGAGCCGCTGCAGGCGAACCCCGTCATCATCGAGGACAACTGCTTCGTCGGCGCGCGCTCCGAGGTGGTCGAGGGCGTGATCGTCGAGACCGGCTGCGTCATTTCGATGGGCGTGTTCATCAGCCAGTCCACGAAGATCATCGACCGCTCGACCGGCGAGATCTTCATGGGCCGCGTGCCGGCCTACTCGGTGGTTGTGGCCGGCAGCCTGCCGGGCAAGCCGCAGCGGGACGGCACGCCGACGCCCTCGCTCTACTGCGCGGTGATCGTGAAGCGCGTCGACGAGCGCGTCCGCTCGAAGACCTCGATCAACGAGCTGCTGCGCGACTGATGGCGATCGATCCGGTCCGTCTCTCCCAGGACCTCATCCGCTGCCCGAGCGTGACGCCGGTCGACGCCGGCGCGCTCGATCATCTCCAGCGCGTGCTCGAGGGAATGGGCTTCCGCTGCTGGCGCCTGCCGTTCAGCGAGGAAGGCACGCCCGACGTCGACAATCTCTATGCGCGGCTCGGCAATAGTGGCCGCAACTTCTGCTTCGCCGGCCACACCGACGTGGTGCCGGTCGGCGACCTGAAGGGCTGGTCGATCGACCCGTTCAAGGCCGAGATCGTCGACGGCGTGCTCTACGGCCGCGGCGCTTCCGACATGAAGTCGGCGATCGCCGCGTTCGTGGCCGCGGCCGAGCGGCATGTCGGCAAGGCGAAGCCCGGGTTCGGTTCAATCAGTTTCCTGATTACCGGCGACGAGGAGGGGCCGTCGATCAACGGCACCAAGAAGGTCGTCGAATGGCTGAAGGCCAGGGGCGAGACGGTCGATGCCTGCATCGTCGGCGAGCCGACCAATCCGAAGAAGCTCGGCGAGATGATGAAGATCGGCCGTCGCGGCAGCCTCAACGGCCGGCTCACGGTGATCGGCGCGCAGGGGCACGTCGCCTATCCGCATCTGGCCGACAACCCGGTGCCGCGCCTGCTTCGCATGCTGACCGCGATCACCGACAACAAGCTCGATGCGGGCAACGACTGGTTCCAGCCATCGAACCTCGAGGTCGTCACCATCGACGTCGGCAACAAGGCGACCAACGTGATCCCGGCCAAGGCGACCGCCGGCTTCAACATCCGCTTCAACGACATGCATACGGGCGCCGAACTCACGCAGTGGCTACGCGATACCTTCGACAAGGTCGGCGGCGCCTACGAGCTCGACGTCCAGATCTCGGGCGAGAGCTTCATCACGCGGCCGGGCTCGCTCAGCGACTTGATCGGCAATGCGGCGAAGAAGGTGACGGGCATCGACCCCGACCGCTCGACGACCGGCGGCACTTCGGATGCGCGCTTCATCCGCCACATCTGCCCGGTGGTCGAGTTCGGGCTGGTCGGCGAGACTATGCACAAGGTCGACGAGCGCGCGCGGGTCGACGACATCAGGGCGCTGACCGACATCTACGCTGACGTCCTCGACGGATTTTTCCGCGCGTGATCGCGCCGGCCGCCGAGATTCGTGCCGCGGTCGCCGGGGTCTTCCAGCTCTGGCGCGGTGCGACGAGCGGCTTCCTTAATTTTGACCGCTCGCTCGCCGGGTTCTGGCGGAGCTACACCGCCTGCATCCTGGGTGCGCCGGCGCATGCGCTGCTCAGGCTGCTCAGCCACGACGAAGCCGGCCCCATCAATTCGGCGCATGACGGGATCATCGAGGCGATCGCCTACATGACGACCTGGGTCGCCTTTCCGCTGCTGATGACCGAGTTCGCAAGGCGGCTTGGCCGCGAGGAGCGCTTCTTCGACTACATGGTGCCCTACAACTGGGCGGGAATGGTCCAGCTCTTCCTGTTCGCCGTCGCGTCCGTGGTGCGCCTGGCGCTGCCGACATTCGTTGGTTCCGTGATGATGCTCGTCGCGATCGCGGCCGTGATCCATCTGCAATGGTTCATCGCGCGCGAGGGCCTGGGCATCAGCGGCCGCTTCGCCTTCCTGATCGTGCTCGCCGACTTGAGCCTGAGCCTGCTGATTGGCGGCGTCGCCGACTACTTGAGGGCCTGACCGAGCGGCCCCTTCGGCGCGATCTGAATCTTCTCGAGGCCGAGCCAGGTCTTCATCCGCTGCAACTCCTCGCGCAACGGCTCGACGATGTCGGCGACCTTGGCGTGGTTCTCGGTATGCGCGCCGAGCACCTGCAGTCGGTCGTTCTGGCGGTCGGCCTTCAGGTCGACCCGCCCGACCAGTCGGTTGCCGAGCAGGAACGGTAGCACGTAGTAGCCGTGGGTGCGTTTGTCCTTCGGCGTGTAGAGGCCGATGCGATAGTGGAAGTCGAAAAGGGCCTCGCCCCGCTCGCGCCGCCACACGATCGGATCGAACGGTGACAGCAGCGCCTGCGTGTCGAGCCGCTCGAGCG
>CAZZLX010000376.1:0-4523 GCA_964655235.1 uncultured Rhizobium sp. | reverse complement strand
TCGGCGTGTTCCTCCGCCAGAAGCTTGCCGGCAAGCCCTTCACCGTGGTCGGCGACGGAACGCAGCGGCGGGATTTCATCTATGCGACCGACGTCGCGGGCGGGTTCCTCGCCGCCGCCGAGACCGAGCGGAGCGGCGAGGCCTGGAACGTCGGGGCCGGCAAGCCGCAGTCGATCAATCGCCTGGTCGAGCTCTTGGGCGGCGACAAGGTCCACATCCCGAAGCGGCCGGGGGAGCCCGACGCCACCTGGGCCGACATCTCCAAGATCGCCCGCGATCTCGCTTGGTCACCCAAGGTCTCCTTCGAGGAGGGAGTGGGGAAGGTCGTCGCCGCCATCGACTACTGGCGGGAGGCGCCGCTCTGGACGCCCGAGACGATCGCCAGCGCGACGGAGACCTGGTTCAAGGCGCTTTCCCCGGGAGCGCCGGCGCGCTGAGCCCGGGCTTTCCCGGCAGGACTTGCCCGGCAGAGGCGGGCCGCGCCGCCGAAGGCGGTGTGCTGGTACCCACAAGATGTGCCTGGCCCCTTAACTTATCCCCCAATATTCGCTAATCTGGGAACAGTTTAAGAACTCGGAGCGACCAGCCTCGGCATCGGCACCGAAGCTGCATATATCTATTCCCGAGGGGATCGACCCTCCCGTCTGACGGAGAGAGCGGTATGTCGGCCGAGGCGATGGACGAAGAAGGCGGCGAAGGCCAACCGGAAGTAAAACGGTTTGCCGGGAAGAAGCTCGTCCTCTTCATCATCCTGCCGGTGCTGATCATCATCGGCGCGATCGCCGGTGTGTTCTTCTCCGGGATCCTTTCGAAAAAGGAACCGCCGAAGGAGGCCGCCGCGGCCGAGGAAGCGCCGGTTCAGGCGAAACCGGCACCTAGGCAGACCGTCTTCTTCGACATGCCTGACCTGATCGTGAACCTGAACACGGGCACCGGCACGCAGCGGCGCACGAACTTCCTCAAGATCAGCGTCAGCCTGGAACTTGAGAACCCCGGCGACATCGAGCTCGTGACCCAGAACATGCCGCGCATCATCGACAATTTTCAGATCTACCTGCGCGAACTCCGGATCGACGACCTGCAGGGATCGGCCGGCCTCTACCGTCTGCGCGAGGAGCTGCTCAGGCGCGTGAACCTGGCGGCGCGTCCGGCGCGCGTGAAGGACGTGCTGTTCAAGGAAATGCTGGTCCAGTAGGCGAGCCATGAGCGACACCACGGACGAAGACAAGCTGGCAGCCGAATGGGCGGCGATGGAGCAGGGCGGTGGCGGCGGCGGCGCCGATGCCGGCGGCCACCAGGCGCGCGTCCTCAACCAGGACGAGATCGACAGCCTGCTGGGGTTCGATGCGGATTCCGACCGCGCCGCCGAGACCTCCGGCATCCAGGCGATCGTCAACTCCTCGCTGGTGTCGTACGAAAAGCTGCCGATGCTGGAGGTCGTCTTCGACCGCCTCGTCCGCACCATGTCGACCAGCCTGCGCAACTTCACCTCGGACAACGTCGAGGTCAGCCTCGACAACATCACCTCGATCCGCTTCGGCGACTACCTCAACTCGATCCCGCTGCCGGCGATGCTTACCGTCTTCAAGGCGGAGGAGTGGGACAATCTCGGCCTCCTGGTCGTCGACTCCGCGATGATCTACTCGGTCGTCGACGTGCTTCTCGGCGGCCGGCGCGGCACGGCGGCGATGCGCATCGAGGGGCGACCCTACACGACGATCGAGCGCAACCTGGTCGAGCGCATGGTCACGGTCGTGCTCAACGACCTGTCGGCCGCTTTCGACCCGCTTTCGCCCGTCACCTTCCGCTTCGACCGCCTGGAGACCAACCCGCGCTTCGCCTCGATCGCACGTCCTGCCAACGCGGCGATCCTGGCGCGTCTTCGCATCGACATGGAAGACCGTGGCGGCCGCCTCGAGCTGCTATTGCCGTACGCGACGCTGGAGCCGGTGCGCGAGCTGCTGCTGCAGATGTTCATGGGCGAGAAGTTCGGCCGTGACTCGATCTGGGAAGGTCACCTGGCGAGCGAGCTCTGGCACACCGACATCGATCTGACGGCGGTGCTGGACGAATTCGTCATGCCGCTCAACGACGTGATCAACTGGAAGGTCGGCAGCCGCATCGTGCTGAACTCGACGCCGCGCTCCTCGATCGAGATGCGCTGCGGCAAGATCCCGCTGTTCCGCGGCAACATGGGACGCAAGGGCAACGGCATCGCCATCCGCATCGACAAGAAGGTTCGCCGCCTGACCTCGGGCGGGGGCGGCTGAGGACGTCGGCGGGCAAAGGGGAGGGACCATGGAGTTGTCCCTGATCTTGGACGTTGTGGTCGCGGCCTTGCTGGTCGCGACCATCGGCTATGCCGCCGTGCTCAATCGCAAGCTCCGAAGCCTTCGGGCCAACAAGGCCGAGTTCGAGGCGATGATCGCCGAATTCAACGAGGCGACGCGGCGGACAGAAGGATCGATCCAGGCGCTCCGGCTCGCCGCCGATCAGACGGCGAAGGCGCTGTCGGTCCAGGTGGAGCGGGGGCAGGCGCTGCGTGACGAGCTCACCTTCCTCACCAGCCGCGCCGACGGCGCGGCCGAGCGGATCGCGACCGGCGGCGGCGCCCGGCCGGAAGTCGCGGCCTACGCCTCGACGCCGAAGCCGCAGCCGGCTCCCCGCCCGCAGGCCGTTCCGGCGGCGGCAGCCCCCGCGCCGCGGCCGGCAGCGACCAACCCGGCGCCTCCGCGGACGGCGCCGGCACCCGTCGCCGCGCTGGCCGACGACGAGGCCGAAAGCGACGCCGGTGGGCGGTCGAAGGCCGAGCAGGACCTCTTGAAGGCCCTGCGCGAGCTGCGATAGGAAATCGCCATGCTGCCCGTCCGCCTCCTGCCGCTCGTGATGTTCATCGCCGCGCTGCTCCTCAGCGTGAAGATCGGCGACGTCTGGAACGGGTACCAGCACCGGAAGACCGCCAGCCTGGCGGTCAGCCAGATCCAGGCGCAGACGGCGCCGGCGCAGCAGCCTCAGGGACAGGCGCAGCGCGCGCAGCAGCAACAGCAGGCGCCGGCTCCGGCCGCGCAGCCGACGACGCCGGTACAGGGCCAGCAGACGGCACCGTCGCGGCCGATCACCCAATCGGGCCAGCCGGCGGCGCAGCCGGCCGCGCCGGCGACCGCCCAGCCCGCGGCACCGCAGCCGGCGCCGGTCAATGCGCAGCCGCCGCAGCCCACCGCAAAGCAGGACAACAAGCCGCTCGACCCGATCATGTTCAGCCAGTCGGAGATCGAGATCCTGCAGAATCTGTCGGCGCGCCGGAAGGAGATCGACCTCCGCGAGGAGGCGGTGCTCAAGCGCGAGGTCCTGTTCCAGGCTGCCGAGAAGCGGCTCGAGGAGAAGATCGGCGAGCTCTCGAAGATCAAGGGCGAGATCGAGGGCCTGATCAAGAAGTACAACGAGCAGGAAGAGACCGAGCTGAAGAGCCTGGTCAAGATCTACGAGACGATGAAGCCGAAGGACGCCGCCAGGATCTTCGACGAGCTCGAGCTCAAGGTGCTGCTCCAGGTCTTCCAGCGGATGAAGGAGGCGAAGACCGCGCCGATCCTCGCCGCCATGAGCGCGGCCCGAGCCAAGGAAGTGACGACCCAGCTCGCCGAGCGCAAGGAAATCCCGAACCCGAACTAGCGGTGTCGGAACGTCGCCGCTGCGCCGATGGCGAGGCCGGATTCCGCAATCCGCCGTTCGCCGATCCGCCTCGTTCGAGCGCTGAAGAAAATTCTTGCGCCGTTTACGTTTGATTAAATCCCCCGGCATTAGGTTGCGCCCGTCGGATGCGGCGGGTTGGCCGCCGCGCCCGGACGAAGTTGTCCAGCCGGAGGATCGTGAGAATGACCGTCGACAAGAACATGCAGGTCCTGATCATCGATGACTACAAGACGATGCTGAGGATCATCGGCAACCTGCTCAAGCAGCTCGGCTGCACCAACGTCGAGGAAGCCACTGACGGCAGCTCTGCCCTGCAGAAGCTGCGCACCAAGAAGTTCGGCCTGGTGATCTCCGACTGGAACATGGAGCCGATGACCGGCCTCCAGCTCCTCAAGGAGGTCCGCATCGACACCAAGCTGAAGGATACGCCCTTCATCATGGTGACCGCCGAGAGCAAGACCGAGAACGTGGTCGCCGCCAAGGAGGCGGGGGTCAACAACTACATCGTGAAGCCGTTCAACGCCGATACGCTGAAGACCAAGATCGAAAGCGTGCTCGGCAAGTTCTGAGGGCCGCCTGGCCGATTGGACGACCTCTAGAACCAAGGAGACGAATATGCCGGTCCCCGGCATCGACCAAGACCTCGAGCAGCGTCTGGCAGACCTTCGCCGGCGCAACAGCGAGCCCGTCGCGGCGAGAGAGGTCGCCCACATCGTCGAGTGCGTCGTGCACGCTCTCTACAAATCGGGGAGCGACTCGCCCTTCGACATCAAGATGTTCGGCGAGGTCGCGTCTCTGTCGTGCGTGGGGGGTGCGACTGTTGAGGAGCATGT
>CAZZLX010000375.1:0-4527 GCA_964655235.1 uncultured Rhizobium sp. | reverse complement strand
CGTCATCTGGCCATACATCATCAAGCCCTGGCGATCGAGCGCGTTGAAGTGCTCCCAGCTCGCCCAGTTGGCCACTAGGTTCGAATTTGCCAGCAGCACGCGCGGCGCGTCCGCGTGGGTGCGGAAGACGCCGACCGGCTTGCCGGACTGGATCAGCAGCGTCTCGTCGCCCTTGAGCCGCTTCAACGTGGCGACGATGGCATCGAAGCATTCCCAGTTGCGCGCGGCGCGGCCGATGCCGCCATAGACCGTGAGCTCCTGCGGCTTCTCCGCGACCTCGGGGTCGAGGTTGTTCATCAGCATCCGCATCGGCGCCTCGGTCGACCACGAGAGCGCCGAGAGCTTGTCTCCTCTCGGCGCGCGGATGACGCGGGAGTTGTCGAGGCGGGTTGCCATCAGGCTGTCTCCGGGCGGTCGAGAAGGCCGCCGATCAGGTCGAGGAGCGGGTGCTGGTGCACGAACCGGTGCGCGGCCGCGATGTCCGGTGCCATGATGCGGTCATGGTCGAGCGGCGCCACATGCTCTCGCAGCGCGCCGTGGACGCCGGCAAGCATGGGCGAGGTCTTGAGCGGCGCCAGCAGGTCGACGCCCTGGGCCGCCGCCATCAGCTCGATCGCGACGATGTTGCCGACGTTATCGGCTATGTCGAGCAGGCGGCGTGCCGCGTGGGTCGCCATCGACACATGGTCTTCCTGGTTGGCAGAGGTCGGGATCGTGTCGACGCTTGCCGGATGCGCGAGGATCTTGTTCTCCGACGCCAGTGCCGCCGCCGTCACCTGCGCCATCATGAATCCGGAGTCGATGCCTGGCGTCTTCACCAGGAAAGCCGGCAGGAAGCTCATGACCGGATCGACAAGGAGCGCCGTCCGCCGCTCGGACATGTTGCCGATTTCGGCCAGCGCGAGAGCGATGCCGTCGGCGGCGAAGGCCACCGGCTCGGCGTGGAAGTTGCCGCCGGAAAGAATCTCGCCCTCATCAGGGAACACCAGCGGATTATCGGAGACGGCATTGGCTTCGACGACCAGGCGCGCCGCCGCCGAACGAAGTTGGTCCAGGCAGGCACCCATCACCTGAGGCTGGCAGCGGAGGCAATACGGATCCTGCACGCGATCGCAATCCGCGTGGCTGGCTCGGATCTCGCTGCCGGCGAGAAGATCGCGCAGGACCTGTGCAGCGACCTTTTGCCCGGGCTGGCCGCGCACGCGGTGGATGCGCGGATCGAAAGGCGTGTCGGTACCGCGCGCCGCGTCCACCGACAGCGCTCCCGCGGTGAGCGCAGCCGCCAGCAGGCGTTCCGCCGAGAACAAGCCCGCCAAGGCGAGTGCCGTCGACACCTGTGTTCCGTTGATCAGTGCCAGGCCTTCCTTCGGGCCCAGGCTGAGCGGTTTCAGGTCCACGGCATCGAGCGCGGCCTTCGCCGGCATCACCTGGCCGGCGTAGCGCACCTCGCCCTCGCCGATCAGCGTCAGCGACAGATGGGCCAGCGGCGCCAGGTCACCCGAGGCACCGACCGATCCCTTGCCCGGCACCACCGGCAGCAGGCCTCGATCGGCGAAGGCAAGGAGCTGCGCGATCGTCTCCGGCCGCACGCCCGAGTATCCGCGCGCCAGGCTAGCTGCCTTCAGCACCAGGATCAGGCGCACCACCTCGTCCGGCAGCGGTGCTCCGACACCAACAGCGTGAGAGCGGAGCAGGTTGAGCTGGAGCTGCTCGAGCTGGTTCTCAGCGATCCGCGTCTGTGCCAGTTTTCCGAAGCCGGTGGTGACGCCGTAGACCGCCTGCCCGGAATGCGCCATGCGCTCGACCAGAGCGTTGGCCGCCCGTACCGCACCTTCGGCCGAAGGATCGAGCGCGAAGGTGGCGGGGCCAGCGGCGATCCGCCGGAGCTGCGGCAGCACGAGGCGGCCGGGCATGAGGCCGATACGGTCAGCCATTGCATGCGCCTCTCGTCACGTGGTCGACTGACGCATGGCCAAGACCATCCACCTGATCCGCCACGCCCAATCGACCTTCAACGCTGCCTGGGAAAAGTCGCAGGCCGATCCGTTCCACTATGACGCGCGGCTGTCCGAGATCGGCCTGGCGCAGATCGAGAATGCGCGCCCGGCGGCACGAGCTCTCCCCTGCGACGCCGTCTTCACGACGCCGCTCACTCGCGCGCTGCAGACCGCGAGAGGCCTGTTCGCCGGCCATGCGCCGATCCACGTGGAGCCGCTGCATCGGGAGTGGCTGGAGCACAGCTGCGACATCGGGCGCTCGCCTCGCCTTCTCGCGCGTGAGTTCCCCGATCTCGTCTTCGATCATCTTGATGATCCCTGGTGGCAACATCTCGACGCCGACGACAACGGTGCCGTCATCAAGAAGCCCCTCGACGACTTCCACGGACGCGTCGCCGCATTCCGCCAGTGGCTCAAGGACCGGCCGGAAGGGGCGATCGTCGTCGTCGGTCACGGGGCCTTCTTCAGCCACCTGATCGGCCGGGTGCCCGCCAATTGCGAGATCATCGCGTGGCAGCCATAAGGCTGGCTACCTGAGATCCAGCTTGAACCGGGCGAAGCCGTTCGAGGCGGTGTCCAGGTACTGGAGCTTGGGGTTGCCCTTGGCATAGGCCTGCGCCGCCGGCGAGGTCTCGAATATCGCCTCGACCGGTGCCGCCAGCTTGGCGAACGACCAGTTCGGAATGAGCGAGGCCTGAATCGTCTTCTTCTGGATCAGCCATTCCATCAGCATTTCCTGGCTGGTCTCGGGGCTTTCGAAGACGACGTTCTTCCCGTCGAGACCGGGGAAGTTGCCGCCGCCGCTGGCGCGATAGTTGTTGGTGGCGACGATGAATTCCTGCGCCTCGTCGATAGGCTTGTCCTGGAACTGCAGTTCGACGATGCGGCGGGCACTAGGATTCTGCACCTTGCCTTGCATGTCGTAGCGGGGCGGCTGCGTCAGGTCGATCTGGTAGGTGACGCCGTCGATGACATCGAAATTGTAGGTCGGGAACGCGGTGTTCACGAGTTGCTGCGGCGTCGTCACCGCCGGATCGATACGATTGAACTGCCCGGCCGACATTTCCAGCCACTCGCGGACTCCGGCACCGGTCACCTTCACCGCGCGGACAGTGTTCGGATAGAGATAGAGGTCGGCGACGTTCTTGATCGCGATGTCGCCCGCTGGAACGTCGGTGAAGTAGTTGGGACCGCCGCGGCCGCCGGCCTTGAACGGCGCGCCGGCCGAAAGGATCGGCAGCTTCGCGTGCGGCGTGTCCTTGAGTTGGGCGCGGACATAGTCGGTCTGAGCCCGGGTCACGATCTGGATCGACGGATCGTCCTGGACCAAGGCGAAGTAGCTGGTGATCGGGTCGGTGGTCTTGGCGACCGGGCGGCGGACATAGGCGAGCGTCGCCTCGTGCTCGGCCTTCACCAAGGCCAGGATCTCCGGGTCCGGCGCGGCCAGCGAGACCCACTGGTTGTTCTCGCGCTTGCGGATCGGCCAGGCAGCGGCAGTGCCGTCGGCCCGCTCCCATCCCTTGGCACCCTTCTTGAGCGTCAGGTCGACGACGCCGAGGTGGTTGCCCCAGAAACCAGCCATCACCGTCGGCACGCCGTCGATCGTGCCCTTGTCGATGTCGGCACCGGCGACATTCGAGAACGACTTGTCCGGAAACACCCGATGCGCGTGGCCGGCAAGGATCACATCGATGCCCGGAACCGCGGCCAGGAGGTTGGCAACGTTCTCGTCCATCGGCTGCGCCGGCGCCGACGAGAGACCGGAATGGACGGCGGCGACGACGATATCGGCGCCTCCCGCCTTCATCTCCGGCACATAGCGCCTGGCCGCCTCGACGATATCTATGGCAAAGGCCTTACCTTCGAGATTCGCCTTGTCCCACGTCATGATCTGGGGCGGCACGAAGCCGATCACGCCGACACTGACCTTCTGCTTGGCACCGGCTGCGTCCGTGAACTCGCGGTCGAGAATCACGAAAGGCTGGATCAGCGGCTTCGCCTGCGTCTTGTCGGTGCCGAGGAAGACGTTCGAGGTGACGTAGGGAACCTTGGTTCCCTTGAGAACGGTCTCGAGGAAAGCGAGGCCATAGTTGAATTCGTGATTGCCGAGGGACGCCGCATCGTACTTCAGCGCCGTCATCGCCTTATGAGTGGGGTGGACGCTGCCGTCCTTGAAGCCGCTTTCCCGGGCGACCCAATCGCCGAGCGGATTGCCCTGGATCAGATCTCCGGAATCGATGAGCAGCGTGTTGGGAGACTCGGCTCGTGCCTTCTTGATCAATGTCGCGGTGCGGGCGAGGCCGAAAGAGTCGTCGGCGGTATCGCGGTAATAGTCGTAGTCGTAGAGATGCGTGTGGATATCGGTAGTCGAGAGCACCCTCAGCTTGATCTCCTGGGCCGACACGCCCAGCGATGCGAGCGCCGCGATCGCAATTGCGAGGAAGAACGACCTGAAAATCCGCTGCACCATGTGCTGCCTCCCTGGCCGCTCGGGAAGGCGACCTTAGAAAAAGCCTAGCACAGCGCCGCG
>CAZZLX010000374.1:0-4540 GCA_964655235.1 uncultured Rhizobium sp. | reverse complement strand
GTTGAGCGGGTCCTCGCCCAGGATGTGGTGGGTCATATGCTGGATGGCCCCGATCCCGGCCTGCTCCTTCCAGGTGATGCCGAACTCGCCCATGCCGTACAGGCCCTCGTCGGTCTCGACCCGGACGAAGAGCCAATTGCACCAGTCGATCCAATATTTGAACGTTTCAATTTTGGTTATCTTCATGATTTCGACGGCAATTCCTTCCCGGAAAGGCGCAGAGCCGCTATCCGCACTCGATTGAAACGGTTCAGACATGATATGCTCCCTTCATGCGCTCAGCAAGAGGCATCGGCGGGGCGAGAAAGCCGACGATCCGGGACGTGGCCGAGCGTGCCGGAGTCTCGATCGGCACGGTCTCGAACGTGCTCAACGGCGGCATCCCGGTCAGCCACCGCCGGCGGGACAGGGTGATCGAGGCCATCGCGGCGCTCGGCTTCGCCCCGAACCGGGTGGCCCAGAGCCTCCGGCGGCGGCAGTCGCGGGTGGTCGGGCTGATCGCGGTCGGCACGTCGAGCGCCTACTTCTCGGCCCTCCTCGACTCCTTCGAGGACATTGCCGTCCGCCAGGGCTACGAGGTGATGCAGGTCCTGAGCCGCCACGACAGCGACCTCGAGCTCCGTCGGGTGCGGGCGCTGGTCGAGCGCCAGGTCGACGGCCTGATCATGGTGCCGACCGCCGCACCCGAGCGTGCCTTCGACGCGATCGCCGACGCGGCGATCCCGGCGGTGATGGTCGATCGCGCCTTCCCCGACCCGCGCTTCGACTACGTGACCATGGACAACCGCGGCGCGATGGACGAGGCGACCCGAGCGCTCGCCGGCCTCGGCCACCGACGCGTCGTCTTTCTCGTGCGCTGGCCGGAGCTGGTGACGACGCGCGAGCGCATCGCCGCCTTCGAGGCGGCGGCGCGGGCCACCGGCGTCGAGGCGACGGTTCTTCGCCGGGCGGGCGAGGACACGGCATTCCTCGACCAGGTCCGCACGCTCATGGCCGGGGGGAGCCGGCCGAGCGCGATCATCGCCTCGAACAGCGTTCTCGTGCTCGATCTCTTGCGGGCGCTGAAGGCGCTCGCCGTGAGGATCCCCGACGAGCTCTCGGTGCTCGCCTTCGACGAGCCGGTCTGGGCCGAGATCATGACGCCGCCGCTCGCGGTCGTCCGCCATCCGGTCGAGGCCATCGCGCGCACCGCCTGGGAGACGCTGATCAGGCGCATGGAATCCGGCGCGCCGGCTTCCCGCCGCGTCGTCCACACGGCCGAGCTGGTCCTGCGGGCGTCGGTCAGGAAGGTCGCGACGCCGTCGCCGATTTGAGCGACAGCGGCTCTCCGCTAAGATTGCCGCATGACGATCCGCGAGATCACCTTTCCCGACGGCGAGGCGAGCCCAGGCCTGGTCATGAAGGCGCTGGAGCTGCTGGGGCTGGAGGGCCGCTCGACGCTGAAAGGCCCGCTCAAGCAGAACGGCAAGGTCGTCGGCTGCCTCGTCCGTTTCAACACCGAGACCGATGCCGACAAGTTCGTCGCCGCCTGGACCGGCTTCCTCGAGCTCAAGAAGACCGGGAAGCTCCCCGGCCCGATGATGCCGAGCCTCACGCCGATGCTGCCGAAGATCGAGTTCCCGAAGCCCGAATGACGTCGCTGCCGCCGCGACCGCCGGTCGACGTCGCCCGCCTCGAAGGCCGCACGGTCGTGCTGGAGCGGGTCGACCCCGACCGGCACGCCGACGGCCTCTGGGAGTCGATCGGGCGACACCGGGACCTGTGGGCGGCGACGCCGCCCGAGCCCTTCGCCGACCGCGCCGCCTTTTCGGCCTGGCTTCGCGAGCGGATCGCCAAGCCCGACCAGGCGCTGTTCGCGGTCATGAGCCAGGGCACCGCCGTCGGCCTCTTCCTCGTCGTCTCGATCCAGCCGCAGATGGGCACGGCGGAGCTCGGCCTGGTCTATGGCGCGGGCCTGCAGAGGACCACCGCCGGCACCGAGACGGTGGTACTGGCGCTCCGCCACCTGTTCGAGGACCTGGGCTATCGCCGGGTCGAGTGGCGCTGCAACCCGGAGAACACCGCCTCGATGGCGGCGGCTCGACGCTACGGCTTCACGCTCGAAGGCGTGCTCCGCCAGCATCGCTGGATCAAGGGCGCCAACTACGACACCGCCGTGCACGCGATCCTCGATCGCGAGTGGCCGGCGCATGCCGGTCGCTTCGCCGCATGGCTGGCCCCGGAGAACTTCGATGCCTCCGGGCGCCAGATCCGGGCGCTGTCGCAAACCGGCGGCTAAGCGATGCCCTATATCCTTGCCGCCCTGCTCGCGAGCCTCGGCCTCACCACGATCCGCTTCTGGCGCTTCACGCCGCCGGTGCCGCGGACGAGTCCCGCCTATCTGTCGCTGCTCGCTGCCGTGACGCTGATCGCGAAGTTCGCATTCCTTCGCGACGGATCGCCGACATCGCAGCGGCTCCGCGGCTGGCTCGCGGCGGTCGCGGTGACGATCTCGCTCTACCTGCTGTTCGGCTCGATCGCCTACTACGCGAAGGTGATCCAGGACACGAACTTCGCGTCGCTGACATATCTCTTCGTGCCGGCAGTGATGCTGATCATTCTCTGGGTCAACACCGCCTACGACGCCTGGGACTTCGCCGAGCGCCGCAACCAGCTCCTGCCGCGGCCACCCGATACGGATGCGGCGCGGAGCGAGGAGACGAAGAGCGCTTAGCTCTTCAGGTCGGTCCAGAGTTCCTTGACCTTGGAGAAGAAGCCGGCCGCTTCCGGGCTGGTCTTCTCGGCCGAGCCCGCCGCCTCGAACTCCTGAAGAAGCTCCTTCTGCTTCTTGGTCAGGTTCATCGGCGTCTCGACGACGATCTCGACATACATGTCGCCGCGTTGCGGGCTGCGGAGCACGGTCATGCCCTTGCCCTTCAAGCGGAACTGCGCGCCGGTCTGCGTGCCAGCCGGGACCTGCACCTTGGTGCGCGTGCCGTCGATGGTCGGCACCTCGATCGTGCCGCCGACCGCGGCCTTGGTCATCGGGATCGGGCAGCGGCAGACGATGTTGGCGGCATCGCGCCGCTGGAACACGCGATGCGGCTGGATGCCGAGGAAGATGTAGAGATCGCCCGGCGGCGCGCCGCGCAATCCCGCTTCGCCCTCGCCGGCGAGCCGGATGCGGGTGCCGTCCTCGACGCCGGAGGGGATGTTGACCTGGAGCGTTCGCTCGCGCTGGGTGCGGCCGGCGCCGCCGCAGGAGCGGCAGGCCTTCTCGATCACGCGGCCGGCGCCGCCGCAGGCAGGGCAGGTGCGCTCGATCGTGAAGAAGCCCGACTGCTGGCGAACCTTGCCGTGGCCCTGGCAGGTCTTGCAGGTCGCGGGCTTCGCGCCCTTCTCGCCGCCGGAGCCGCCGCACTCCTCGCAGGTGACCGACGACGGCACGCGGATCTTCGCCTGCTTGCCGCCGAAGGCTTCCTCGAGCGTGATCTCCATGTTGTAGCGGAGGTCGGCGCCGCGGCCCTGTGCCTGACCGCGCTTGCCGCCCATGAGGTCGCCGAACATCTCGTCGAAGATGTCGGCGAAGCCCGAGCCGAAGTTGAAGGAGAAGCCGCCGGGACCGGCGCCCGGCCGGCCGCCGTTCTCGAACGCGGCATGGCCGAAACGGTCGTAGGCGGCGCGCTTCTGGTCGTCCTTGAGGACGTCGTAAGCCTCGCTCAGCTCCTTGAACTTCTGCTCGGCTTCCGGATTGTTCGGATTGCGGTCGGGATGCCACTGCATCGCGAGCTTGCGGTAGGCGCGCTTGAGCGAGTCGGGGTCGGCACCGCGCTCGACGCCGAGGGTCTCGTAGTAATCCTGCTTGGACATGACCGGACGCTGGTGCTCAGAAAAACGAAGGGGGCCGAGTGTCAGTCAAACGCATCGCTGCATCCTTTCTGACTCTCGGCCCCCGCTGGTTTCAGTGATCAGGCCGACTTCTTCTTGTCGGAGTCCTTGACCTCTTCGAAGTCGGCGTCGACGACCTTCTCGCCGCCGGGAGCCGCCTGCGCCTGCTCGGCGCCGGGCGCGGCACCTTCAGGCGCACCGCCGGCCGCAGCAGCTTCCTGCTGCGCCTTGTAGATCGCCTCACCCATCTTCATCGCCGCCTGCTGCAGCGCCTCGGTCTTGGCCTTGATGCCGGCGACGTCCTCGCCGTCCTTCACGGCCTTGAGCTCGGCGACGGCATCCTCGATCGACTTCTTGGTCGCCGCGTCGAGCTTGGAGCCGTGCTCGCCGAGGTTCTTCTCGGTCGAGTGGACCATCGCCTCGGCGTGGTTCTTGGTGTCGACGAGCTCGCGCCGCTTCTTGTCCTCGGCCGCGTTCGCCTCGGCGTCCTTGACCATGCGGTCGATGTCGGCGTCGGACAGGCCGCCCGAAGCCTGGATGCGGATCTGCTGCTCCTTGCCCGTCGCCTTGTCCTTGGCGGAGACGTTGACGATGCCGTTGGCGTCGATGTCGAAGGTGACCTCGACCTGCGGCACGCCGCGCGGCGCCGGCGGGATGCCGACCAGGTCGAACT
>CAZZLX010000373.1:0-4558 GCA_964655235.1 uncultured Rhizobium sp. | reverse complement strand
CGTGACCGAGCCCGGATCGCGCGAGGATCTACGCGAGATGCCGCTCGTCACCATCGACGGCGACGACGCGCGCGACTTCGACGACGCGGTCTTCGCCGAACCGGATGGCGACGGCTGGAAGATCGTCGTCGCGATCGCCGACGTCGCGCATTATGTGACGCCGGCGAGCCCGCTCGACCGCGCCGCCTTCCAGCGCGGCAATTCGGTCTACCTGCCCGACCGCGTCGTGCCGATGCTGCCCGAAGCCCTGTCGAACGAGCTCTGCTCGCTGAAGCCGAAGGTGCCGCGGCCGGTGATGGCGTGCTTCATGAAGCTCGACAAGGAAGGGCGCCTCGTCTCGCATCGCTTCAGCCGTGCACTGATCCGCTCGGCCGCACGCCTCACCTACGAGCAGGTGCAGAACGCGAAGGACGGGCGCCCCGACGACACCACCGGGCCGCTGATGGCGACCGTGATCGAGCCACTCTACGGCGCCTATCGCGCGCTCTCGAAGGCGCGCGAGAAGCGCGGCACGCTCGACCTCGACATCCCGGAGCGCCGCGTCTACCTCGGCCCCGACGGCGACGTGCTGGCAATCCGCATGCGCTCGCGCTTCGACAGCCACAAGCTGATCGAGGAGTTCATGATCGCCGCCAACGTCGCGGCGGCGGAGGCGCTGGAAGCCAAGGGCGTCCCCTGCATGTACCGCGTGCACGACCGCCCGACCTACGAGAAGCTGGAAGGACTTCGGCAATTCCTCGACTCCGTGGGCCTGTCGCTGCCGAAGGGACAGGTGCTGCAGCCGAAGAGCTTCACCAAGCTGCTCGAGCGCGCCGAGAACACGGCCTACAAGCAGATGGTCAACGACCTGGTGCTGCGCTCCCAGGCCCAGGCGCAATACAGCCCCGACAATCTCGGACACTTCGGCCTGGCTCTCCGGCGCTATGCGCATTTCACCTCGCCTATCCGGCGCTACTCCGATGTTCTGGTCCATCGCGGGCTGATCAAGACGCTCGGCCTCGGCGACGACGGGCTGCACGACTCCGAGGCGGCACGGATGCGCCAGATCGGCGAGCAGATCTCGATGACCGAGCGCCGCGCCCAGGTCGCCGAGCGCGACGCGGTCGACCGCTACACCGCCCTCTTCCTGTCGAGCCGTGTCGGCGGCGAGTTCGAGGGCCGCATCAGCGGCGTCTCGCGCTTCGGCCTGTTCATCCGGCTCGACGAGACCGGCGCCGACGGCCTCATCCCGATCTCGACCCTGGGCGCCGACTACTTCGAGCACGACGAGGTGCACCACCGGCTGGTCGGACGGAAGTCGCGCGTCTCGTATCAGCTGGGCCAGCAGGTGCAGGTCAGGCTCGCCGATGCGGATCCGGTCAAGGGCGGCCTCGTCTTCAGCCTGCTGCACGCCGAGCGCGCCGACGGGCGGCCCGAGCGGTCGCTCAAGCCCCGCCAGAAGCGCTCCGGGGCGCCGCATCGTAAACTTGGTAAGCGCCGTCGCGGATAGCGACGATGTTGCCTCCGGTCACCTGGAGGATCTTCTCGTCGACGAAGTGGCCCCGCGCGTCCGTGACGCCGAGGACGCCGCCGTCGTCGCTGCGCGAGGGCGCGAGCGGCAGGTACATCCTCTCGCCGAAGGCATCGTATCCGACCAGCCGATAGATCTTGCCCACCAGGTGCAGCGCGTGACGGTTCTCGACGACGCGGCGGCATCGGCCCTTGAACACGTCGGCGAGGTCGGCAGGCATCGCGTCGACCTCGGCGCCCGACATGTTGCGGCGAAAGAAGCGGTTCACCTCTTCGCCGACGATCCGGTAGCTGAAGCGGTCGGCCGCCCGCTCGAACTTGATCACCCAGAGATAAGGCAACGCCTCCTTGATCGCGCCCGGATCGACGTCGTCGAAGGACGGGAGCAGCCCCTTGGTCCAGAAGGACATCCAAAAATCGTAGACGGTCCGGACAGCGGGGCTGCGGATGCCGCCGGCGATCTCGGCGACCGAGGGAATCTTCTCAGCCATGGGCGCGCCCCGGATCGGCGTCGTAGTCGCGTCGTTCCCCGATCCCGATGCCGATGAACTTCGCCGGGTCGACCGGGGAGTCTAGGCGCAGCGCCGGCTGGGCCGCGTCCGTCACGCCCAGCACGCCGCCCCGGTCGTTCTTCGAGGGCGCCAGCGGCAGGATCAGCCGTTCGCCCATCACGCGTCGGTCGGCGTAGCTGTAGACGCAGCCGGTCAGATGGTGGGCCAGACGATCCTCGATCAACCGCCGCCACCGAGCCTGTGCCTCGACCGCCATATCGGGCGGCATCGCCTCCTCGCAGGCCTTGCCGGAGATGTTGCGCCCGAAGATGTAGTTCACATGCTCGCCGCAGACCCGGCAGAAGAAACGGTCCCCGCCAACGTCCCGGCGCCAGATCCAGACATAAGGCAGCGCCTTCTTGATCTGCCAGGGCTCGACGTCGTCGAAAGCCGGAAGCACGCCACGATCATAGAAGCTCGACCAATAGGCCAGCACTTCCCCCAATACCGCGCTGGCGACTCGGTCGCGCAATTCGGCGATGCTTGGCAGCTCGGCCATAAGTCCTGACTTACAGGAAATCACCGAAAAGTTCCGAAGCTTCACGATTTTGGAAGCAACTTACTAGATTTTTGCACCGCAAATCGGCACATTCCATGCTTATCCCCGATGGCCCTCTTGAGTAGATCGGACGCCCTTCGGATGAAACTGACTACGCACCGCCTTCACAGCGCCGGCCGCGCCGGCACCGTGCTTGCCCTTCTCCTCAGCGCCGGCTGCGCCTCCTCGTCCGATCAGGTTCCCCAGAACGCCGGCCTCGACCGCGCCCGCGACGTCTTCGGCGTCGGATATGACGGTCTGTCCGACTACTACATCGACCGCGTCGACATGCGGAAGCTGGCCCTGCATGGGCTGAACGGTCTGAAGACCCTGGATCCGGCCTTCGCCTTCACCGCCGACGACCGCCAGATCCGGCTGACCTATGGCAAGACGGACGTCCGCCCGATCACGCTTCCCACCGGCGACGATCCCAACCGCTGGGCCCGCTTCACGTCCGACGTCGTGGCCGAGAGCCGCCTCCATTTCGCGTCCCTCAAGGACGCCTCCTCCGAAGCGATCTACAAGGCGGTGTTCGAGGCGGAACTCGCCGACCTCGATGCCTTCTCGCGGTACTCCTCGGCCGACGCGGCACGCCAGTCGCGCGCCAGCCGCGAAGGCTTCGGCGGCATCGGCGTCACCCTGAAGATCGACGAGACCGGCGTCGCCGTCTCCTCGGTCATGCCCGAGACCCCGGCCTCGCGCGCCGGCCTCAGGGACGGTGACCGTATCGTCGCCGCCGACGGGGCGACGCTGACCGGCATGCCCTCGCCCGACGTTCTCGACAAGCTGCGCGGCCCGATCGACTCGACGATCCGCCTGGTGATCGAGCGCGACGGCAAGCAGATCGACGTGGCCCTCAAGCGCTCGCGCATCGTCCCGGCGACGGTTCTGGTGAAGCACGAGGGCGGCGCCGCCCATATCCGCGTCACCGGCTTCAATCAGCGGACCGCCAAGCAGGTCGAGGAAGCCGTCGACACCGCGATGAAGACCCACGGGCCGGGCCTCAAGGGCCTGATCCTCGACCTCCGTGGCAATCCCGGCGGCCTTCTCGACCAGGCGGTCTATGTCGCCGACCTCTTCCTCAACGAGGGAACCATCCTCGCGACCGAAGGCCGCCATCCGCGGGCGAAGCAGAGCTATCGCGCCACCGACGGCGACATCACCCATGGCCTGCCGATGGTCGTGCTGATCAACGGCGGCTCGGCCTCGGCGGCCGAGATCGTCGCGGCGGCGCTGCAGGACAACCACCGCGCGGTCGTGATCGGCTCGACCTCCTATGGCAAGGGCAGCGTCCAGACCGTCATGCGTTTGCCGAACGACGGCGAGATGACGATCACCTGGGCGCGGATGCAGGGCCCCTCGGGGCAGGCCTGGAACAAGATCGGCGTCCTGCCGAGCGTCTGCACCAGCCATCACGCCGGCGACCCGGCCGCACTGATCGCCGACCTCCGCCGCAACGCGCCGGAGATCGGCCAAGCCTATGCTCAGCGCGCCAACTTCATCCGCCAGGGCGAAGCCGCCGGGGCCGAGGCGGCCCGCAAGGCCTGCCCGACGAAGTCGGCCGAATCCGAGTTCGAGGTCCGCGTTGCCCAGCAACTGCTTGAGGAAAGTGGCCTTTTCGCCCTCGCCTCGCGCCAGGGCCAGGTCGCGCTCACGCCGTAACCCTGAAGCTTAAACAAATATCCGGCGAGCCCCTTGCACGAGGCTCGCCGGATGTTTATCCTTACGGGTGAGTGAGAACCAAAAGGGGTTCTCTGATTCGGCTGGAGGACCAAAATGGTCACCCTTCCCGGACCCGCCTTAAGCACACCGACTGATCATGCGACCTCGTCGGTCGCCGCTCTTGCGCTCGACCGCCTGAAACAACGCGCGGTACCGACGCGCGCCCAGGCCGACGCGATCGCCACGCTCGCCAGCGTCCATGCCGCCGAGCACCAAGGGCGTGTTGGACTTGGGCACG
>CAZZLX010000372.1:1437-4562 GCA_964655235.1 uncultured Rhizobium sp. | reverse complement strand
GATGCCGAGCTGCTTCAGGCGCTCTTCGATCTTCATGGCTGTCGCTCGCAGTTTTCGGGGACGGGAAGAAGGGCGCGACACGGTAAGCGGTTTCCCTTAGGAAATGAAGCCGCAGCTCCAGGGAGGCTCTCGATGCGCATCGCCGATCTCGAAGGAAAGTCGGCCCTCGTTACGGGCTCGTCGACCGGTATCGGTGCCGCGGTCGCCGTCGCCTTTGGAAAGTCGGGCATGAAGGTCGCGGTGCACTACAACGCGAGCAAGACGCCGGCCGAGAAGGTCGCGGCAGAGGTCGAGGCCGCCGGTGGCAAGGCGATCCTGCTCGCGGGCGACGTCCGCAAGACCGATGTCTGCAACGGCCTCGTCGAAAAGACGATCAGGGCCTTCGGCGGGTTGGATGTTCTGGTCAACAACGCCGGATCGGTGGTGAACCGGGTTCCGGCCCAGGACCTTACCGACGCGTTCTACGACGAGGTCATGGACCTCAACGCGCGTTCGGTTTTCGCCTGCTGCCGGGCCGGGGTGCGGGCTTTTCTCGCCGCAGGATCGGGCGGCAAGGCGAAAGGCAACATCATCAACACGACCTCGGTCGCGGCCAGGAACGGCGGCGGCGCGGGATCGATCCTCTATGCAGGCGCCAAAGGCTTCGTCTCGAGCTTCACGCGGGGGCTCGCCAAGGAACTTGCGCCGACGGGGATCCGCGTCAACGCAATCGCGCCCGGCATCATCCGCACGCCGCTGCACGACCGGCTGACCAAGCCGGAGGCCTATCAGGTCATGGTCGACCTCACGCCGATGAAGCGCGACGGAACGGCCGAGGAATGCACCGGCGCCTACCTCTATCTCGCGTCTGACGAGCTATCGAGCTTCGTCACCGGCCAGGTGATCGAGGTCAATGGCGGCCTGCTGATGCCGTAGAAGAGAAGGGCGCGGAGATTCCGCGCCCTTCCTTGCTCCAACACAGCAAATCGGATCAGGCGGCTTCGACCTTCACCAGGAAGTCGCCGACCTGGCGCTCCAGGGTCGAGGACTGACGCGCGAGGCCTTCGGCGGCCGTGAGCACGGCACGCGCGGCCGACCCGGCCTCGCTCACCGACTCGCGGACGCCCGCGATGTTGGACGACACCTCGTCGGTACCGGCTGCCGCCATCTGCACGTTCTGCGCGATCTCGCGGGCGGCAGCATCCTGCTGCTCGACCGCGGAGGCGATGCCGGTGGCGATCTGGCTGACTTCGCCGATGGTCTGCGAGATCCCGCTGATAGCCTGGACGGCGGCCTGGGTGGCGGCCTGGATTCCCTGGATCTGTGCTGCGATCTCGTCGGTCGCCTTCGCCGTCTGGTTGGCGAGGCTCTTCACTTCCGAAGCGACCACGGCAAAGCCCTTGCCGGCTTCGCCGGCGCGCGCCGCTTCGATCGTCGCGTTGAGCGCGAGCAGGTTGGTCTGGCTCGCGATGTCGTTGATCAGGCGGACCACCTCACCGATTTTCTGGGCGCCGTCGGCGAGCGACTGCACGGACTGATCGGTGCGATTGGCCTCGTCGACCGCGCGCTGGGCGACCTTGGCCGATTCGGCAACCTGCCGGCCGATCTCGCCGATCGACGAGGACAGCTCCTCCGCCGCCGCTGCCACGGTCTGCACGTTAGAGGATGTGGTGTGTGAAGCTTGCGCAACCGTGCTTGAGCGTGTCTCGGTCGAAGACGTCAGGCGGCTCATTGCCTCGGCCGAACTCTGCATCTCCGTCGCGGTACCTGCGAGCGTGCGGACTACCTGGTCCATGGTCTCGCCGAAGGACTTGGTCAGCGCCTCGAGACCGCGGCGGCGCTCTTCGCGCTGGGTCTCGTCGGCCCGCTTGGCCGCTTCCGCGGCTTCGGCCCGGATCGCGTTCTCACGGAAGACGACGACGGCGCGCGCCATGTCGCCGATCTCGTCCCGGCGGTCGGCCGCGGGAACCTCGACCGACGTATCTCCGCCGGCGAGGCCCTGCATGGTCTGGGTCAGGCGGCCGATGGGACGCGCGACCAGGCCGATCGCGATCAGGCTGGCGAGGCCGGCGCCGATCAGGAGGCCGATAGCGGCGACGGCCAGCACTTCGATCGCGGTCGAACGCTGGTAGGTGGCGAGCTCGGCCGCCATCCGGTCGATTTCCTTGTTGTTGGTATCGGCGAGGTCCTGGACCGCCTTGTTGAGCGCCTGGCGGTTCGAGCGGTTCGCATCGTTGTCGCCGAATTCGCGGGCAGCCGCTCCGGAAACCTCGATGCCCAGCCGGGCAAGCTCGGTCCGGAAACGGATGAAGTCGCGAGCGGCCGTCTCGACCTTGGCGAAGCTGGCGGCGTCTCCGGATCCGACCAGCGCCTTCCATTCGGCGAGGCGGGCATCGAGCTGCTTAAGATCGTCGAGCAGCGGCTTCGCGAATTTCTCGGCCTCGGCCTTGTCCTTCGCCATGTAGACGCCGCGCGATTCCATGACGGTCGCGAGGACGAGCCCGTTGACGCGCTCGCCGACGACCGCGCGCTTGGAGGCGCGCTGGATCAGCTCGACCTGGGTGTCATAAGTCCTAAGGGCGTGAAGGCTCTGGGCGGCGACGACCGCGGCGACCAATGCGAGGATGCCGACCACGAGAAGAATCTTCGCGGTAATTCGGATGTGAGAAAGCCACGTCACGACGCGTCTCCATGAAACGGTTCGGGAGAGGGCTAAGAGGGCCCTTCGTGGCGGGGAAGATGACGGCCTCGGGTAAATCTTGGGTTAACGTATTTCTCAACGTGAAACAGCTTTCGGATACTTGATGACAAGGACTTGTTCGTCAGTGTTAAGGGATTGTTGACGGAGCGACAGGGCATAGGTGAGACTGCGTGCGGCGCCGGCTCCGGGGGGGCACTCTCGAGGTTGGCAAGCCCAACTAAGGTCGAGGGGAGGCACGCGTCGAACCGTCCCCGCCCAAGCGGGGGCAGTCGCGTGCCGTTGTTGCTGGGAGTCGCCGCTGGCGCCGGATGCGCCGATGTAAGCCGTTTGCATTTGGACCGCGCGCGCGGGGGTGACGATGTATGCCTATTTGATCCGGCGAATTCTTGCGACCATCCCGGTCATGGCGGTGGTCGGGCTGTTCGTCTTCAGCCTCCTCTACTTC
>CAZZLX010000372.1:0-1427 GCA_964655235.1 uncultured Rhizobium sp. | reverse complement strand
GCTGTCTTCGTCTTCTCACTGCTCTTCCTCAGCCCGGGCGACCCGGCGGCAATCATCGCGGGTGATCTCGCGACCGCCGACGACATCGCGCGCATCCGCGAGCGGCTCGGGCTCAACGAACCCTTCCTCGTTCAGTTCGGCAAGTGGACCTTCAACCTGCTCCAGGGCGATCTCGGCGTTTCGATCTTTTCGAACCTGCCGGTCTCCAAGCTGATGCTGCAGCGGCTGGAGCCGACGCTGCTGCTGACCACGACGACGCTGATCATCGCCATCTGCGCCGCGGTGCCGATGGGCGTGATCGCCGCGTGGAAAGCCGGCACCTTCATCGACCGCGGCGTCATGCTCTTCGCGGTGCTGGGCTTCTCGTTCCCTTCGTTCGTGCTGGGCTACCTGCTTATCTACGCCTTCGCGATCAAGCTCGAGGTGCTGCCGGTGCAGGGCTACACGTCGATCAGCCGGGGCTTCGGTCCGTTCCTCAACAACATCATCCTGCCTTCGCTTACGCTGGGCATGGTGCAGGCGGCGCTGATTGCGCGCATGACGCGAACCTCGGTACTCGAAGTGCTGGCCGAGGACTACATCCGGACGGCGCACTCCAAGGGCCTCGCCACCCGGAACGTCCTGATCGGTCACGCACTGAAGAACGCCGCGGTGCCAATCGTCACCATCATCGGCGTCAGCTTCGCGCTCCTGATCGGCGGCGCCATCATCACCGAGAGCGTCTTCGCAATCCCGGGGCTAGGGCGATTGACCGTGGATGCGATCCTGAGACGCGACTACCCGATCATCCAAGGCGTGATCCTGGTGTTCAGCGGCGCGTACGTGCTGGTGAACCTAGCGGTCGACATCATCTACACCTTCCTCGATCCGCGTATCCGGTATTGATGGAAACGCGCAGGCAAGGAGTCCTTACATGACCGCGACCACCCCCGCCGTCATCGACATCGTCGAGCCGCCGAAGCCGCTCAGCCGGATCGTCTATGAATTCTGCCGGCGCAATCCGACCGTGGTGTTCGGATCGGCTCTGCTGCTGGCGATGGTCTTCATGGCGATCTTCGCGCCCCTGTTCGCGCCCGGAGATCCCCTGGCGCTGGCGCCGGCCCGGCGGCTCCGCCCGCCGTCGAACACCTACTGGTTCGGCACCGACATGTTCGGGCGCGACGTGTACACGCGCACGATCTACGGCGCGCGCATCTCGCTGATCGTCGGCATCTCGGTCTCCATCGTGTCCACCGTTGTCGGCCTCGCGATCGGCCTCCTGTCCGGCTACGTCCGCGGCGTCGATGCGGTCGTCATGCGGATCATGGACGGACTGATGGCGATCCCCGGCATCCTGCTCTCTTTTAAGGATACGGCGACCACCGAGATCTACACTCATACCCTACTCGACGCTATTCCGATCCCGGAGATCCCGCGCGTCGTGCGCC
>CAZZLX010000371.1:0-4564 GCA_964655235.1 uncultured Rhizobium sp. | reverse complement strand
CTTCGCGATGATGCGGGCGGGCTGGCCCTTGTGCGCGAACTCGATCTCGCGATCAACGCCACATGGCGCCTCGGTCAGTACATGGTCGTGGGATGGAGTCACGAGGGACCGACCGTCCATCTCTGCGTCGTGCCGACCCAGCGCGTGTTCGAAGCTTCGGTCACCGTGCCCCAGGTCTTCCAGGGCCAGCGGCACATGGCGCCCGAGCCCTTCCTCAATCTCTGCAAGGATCTGCAGGCGCGCCCGACGCGCATCATCCTGCCGCTGCCCGTCGGCGAGGGAAAGGAAGAGCTGCCCCCGGCAGTCATAGACAACCTGATCCGGCGCTACTCGGTCACCCGCACCAACCATCGCGCGGTGATGCTGTTCGACATCGTCGGCTTCAGCCGCGCCACCTCGATCGAGCAGGTGGCTCAGCTCAACTCGCTCGAGTACAGCATCAACGGCGCCAACAAGAAGCTCCGGCAGGTCGGCGTCGATGCCGAGCTCGCGCGCTCGACCGTCGGCGACGGGTTCTACGTCTGGAACCGGATGACCGGGCTGCAGGCCGACATTGCGACGTACATTTCGCTGATCCTGATCCTCGCCGACAACGCACGCGCCAGGCGCGATGGTCACCCCGGCTTCGTGCCGGTCATCCGCTCCTGCTTCGCGATCGGGCCGCACTATTCCTACCACCAGGTCGAAGGCACGAGCCCGCGCGGCTTCGAGTACATCGTCGGCGAGGTGACGATCACGCTCGCCCGCCTGATCTCGAAGACGCTCGCCAACCAGGTGGTGATCGGCGGCTTCAGGCGTCCGCTCGATAACGTACCGGGCCGCGAGGTCGACACCCCGATGTTCATGACGCAGGCGGCGGCGGCGATGGCGAAGCTGACCGGCATCGAGATCGGCGACCACCCGCTGACCGAGCTTCGCTCATACCTGACCGGCGCGGAGCTCAAGGACGGCCGCTACGGCGTCGAGGGATTCAAGATCAAGGACAAGCACGGCTACCTGCACGAATGCTTCAACGCCAACGTCGTGCTGGTCGATGAATCCGGTGCGCGCGCGGAGCTCGGCATCAAGCGCACCGAGCTCGGCGAGTTCGAGGCCGAACGGTTCCGCTATGACCTCTCGGCCGAGCAGATGGTGCGGATGTTCGCCCAGATGAAGGAGACCGCGACGGCGGGCTGATACCCTCTCCGTCCCTTAACGATCACTTCACGACGGTCACGGCCGCCTTGCAGTTCCGGACCACGTCCTGCGCGACGGAGCCCAGCACCAGCTGCAATGCCGCCCCGAGACCGTGCGTCCCCATCACGATCTGGCCGCAGTTGAGCTTCTCGGCAAAGGCGATGATCGTGGGCCCGGGCTGACCGACGCCGATATGCTCCTTGAACGGCACGCCTGCCTTCTTCAGAAGCTCGCGCGCCGGCGCGAGCGCCTTCTCCGCCTCCTCGCGATGAAAATCATCGCGCGTCGGCTTGTCGATGTAGGTGCCCACGTTCCCCGACAGCGCCGGCTGCACGTTGAGCACGTGCAGCTCGCGCACCTGACCGGTCCTGTGCATCTCGATCGCATGACGGACCGCCCGCTCGGAATGCGACGAGCCGTCGATCGGAACCAGAACCTTCGACAAGTCTCCGCTCATCGTTCGCCTCCCTTCTGGGCAAGATCCTCGACTTCACGAACCTGTGCCGCCTGGCGCCGCGCCAGCAGCTTGCCGACCAGGATGACGAGCGCAGCGCCGATCGGCTTCGCCCAGAAATGCAGCCAAGCCGCGTTCGCGTCGACCCAATGCTCGATCGCCGGATCCGTCGCGATGACCTCGCCCGCGATCCAGCCGAGCAGGCCGCCGCCCGCGACGACCAGGATCGGGAAGCGAACGAGGATCTTCAGGATCAGCTGGGATCCGACGATGATCAGCGGGATCGAGATGGCGAGGCCTATGACCAGCAGGCCGAAATGCCCGCGCGCCGCCGCGGCGATCGCGATGACGTTGTCGAGGCTCATCACCGCATCGGCGATGATCACCGTCCGGACCGCGCCCCAGAGGTTGCTCGCGCCCTCGACGCCCTCTCCGTGCTCGTCCTCCGGCACGATCAGCTTGACGCCGATCCACAGCAGCAGAACGCCGCCGATCAGCTTGAGGAAGGGGAAGGTCATCAGCTCGACGACGAAGAACGAGAAGATGACGCGCAGGATGATCGCGCCGGCGGAGCCGGCGATGATCGCCTTGTTTCGATACTTGTCCGGGAGGTTGCGGCAGGCGAGCGCGATCACCACCGCGTTGTCGCCCGAGAGAATGATGTTTACGCCGATGATCTGACCGAGCGCGGTCCAGAATGCTGCATCTAAGGTCATGTCGGCCGGGAACGAAGGTGGCGGATCGCGGCGACTATAGGGTGGCTATGGGGGGCGCTGCTAGCGAAACCGGACGCGCATCCGGGCGCGGCTGGCCGACGGCCGGTCGGTCTCCTCGAAGCCGGCGGCGCGGAAGACCGGGGCGAAGCCGTGGTAGCCGCGGGCGGGATCCGCGCGGCCGTCGGCGACGACCGGATAGGCCTCGATGCCCCGCGCGCCCCGGCGCCTGGCGTGGGCCACGGCGGCCTCGATCAGCGGACGGCTGAGGCCGCTCCGGCGGAAGTCGCGATGAACGAACAGGCAGGTTATCGACCAGAGGCCGTCTTCTCCGGTCGACGGAAACAGCCGTGAGCGGGCGAGCTCGGAATAGTCCTCGCGCGGCGCGACCGCACACCAGCCGGCCGGCGCCCCGTCGACATAGGCGATCAGGCCGAGCGGTACTTCCTCGTCGACGAGCTTCCTGAGAGCGGCGCGGTTGCCCTTGGCGTGCGCGGCCCGCCACTCCTTCCGTGGCCTTCGGAACCACATGCACCAGCAGCCGGAATTGGCGCCGTTCGGGCCGAACACACGCTCGAGATCGTCCCAAGTCTCCGGCGTGAGGGGCAAGCAGCGGATCTTGGGTGCGGCCATCTCCGGACCTAGTCGCCAGGGTTGTGAACCTTCGGAGAACCGTGCCAGAGTCGCGCCACCCCGCCAAGATGGTCCCTTCCCGACGAGGCACTGCCCGATGTCTCCTACGCGTACCTCGACCGGCGTCGCCTGCATCCGACTGCTGGAATCCTACGGGGTCGACCTCGTCTTCGGCATTCCGGGCGTGCACACGCTCGAGCTCTACCGCGGCCTCGAGAACAGCCGGATCCGCCATGTGACGCCCAGGCACGAGCAGGGCGGCGCCTTCATGGCCGACGGCTACGCGCGCGTGTCGGGCAAGCCCGGTGTCTGCCTGTTCACCACCGGGCCCGGTGTCACCAACGCAGCGACACCGATCGGCCAAGCCTTCTCCGACAGTCAGCCGATGCTGGTGATCTCATCGGTCGCCGCCCGCGCCGACCTCGGCGCCGGGCGCGGCAGGCTCCACGAGATCACCAACCAGCAGGCGGTGATGGCGCCGCTGACCGCCTTCAGCCAGACGGTCCTCGATCCTGACGAGCTGCCGGACGCGCTCGGCCGCGCCTTCGCCGTCTTTTCCGGATCCAGGCCGCGACCGGTCCATATCGAGCTGCCCCTGGACGTGCTGGACATGCCGGCCGAGTTCCCGATCAAGGCACGCCCGCAGGTTGGATATCCGGCGCCGACGCCGGAGGCGATCGAGGAGGCCGCGGCGCTGATCCGAAGCGCGTCCAATCCGTTCGTCATCATCGGCGGCGGCGCGAACCGCGTCGGGCCGGCGATGCTGAAGCTGATCGAGCTGATCGGCGGGCCGGTGTCGCCGACCAAGGCCGGTAAGGGCACGATCCCCGATACGCATCCTCTCTCGCTCGGCGCCAACCTGATCGTGAAGTCGACCCGCGACATCCTCGCCAAGGCCGACGTCGTGGTGGTGATGGGCTCGGAGCTCGGCGAGACCGACCACTACGGCGGCTACCTGCCGATCGAGGGCAAGCTTATCCGCGTCGACGTCGACGTGCAGCACTTCAACCGCGACTATCCGGCCGACGTACCGATCCTCGCCGATGCCGGCCGCGCCGTCCGCGCGCTGGTCGCGGCGCTGGAGAAGGACCCGCCGCCCTCGCGCATGAAGGCTTCGGCCGAGATCGTCGCTGCCGCGCGCAAACGCCTGATCGAGGGGCTGCCGCCGCTTCGCCAGACCCACAGGAAGGTGCTGGACGCGATCCGCGCCGCGATGCCCGACGACGGCATCGTCGTCAGCGACATGACGCAGATCGCCTATGCCGGAAACCAGCTCTATCCCTGCACCGAGCCCCGTACCTGGTTCCATCCAAGCGGTTACGGCACGCTCGGATTCGGCCTGCCGGCGGCGATCGGCGCCAAGCTGGCGATGCCGGAGAAGCCGGTCGCGGCGCTGGTCGGCGACGGCGGTCTCCTCTTCACCGTGCAGGAGCTGGCGACCGCGGTCGAGCTCGAGATGCCGCTCGCCGTGATCATGTGGAACAACGACGGCTACGGGCAGATCCGAGACGGCCTGATCCAGCGCGGCGTCGCCGAGATCGGCGTCAACCTGCGCAATCCCGATCATCTGATGCTCGCCCGCGCGTTC
>CAZZLX010000370.1:0-4564 GCA_964655235.1 uncultured Rhizobium sp. | reverse complement strand
GCACCAAGGCGCAGGCGCTGATCCTCGCCGGGCTCGTCTTCGACGGAGGCGGCCATCGCCTCGACAAGGCCGGCAAGACCCTGGCCGAGGACGCCGCGATCGAGGTCAAGGGCAAGGACCATCCCTGGGTGTCGCGGGGCGGCATCAAGCTCGCGGCTGGCCTCGACCGTTTTGCGATCGACCCGAGCGGGCTCGTCTGCCTCGACGTCGGCGCCTCGACCGGCGGCTTCACCGACGTGCTGCTGTCGCGCGGGGCCAAGAAGGTCTATGCCGTCGACGTCGGCCACAACCAGCTTGCCTGGAAGCTGCGCGAGGAACCGCGCGTGGTGGTCATGGAGAGGACCAACGCGCGTCATCTGACCTCGGTCGAGATCCCGGAACCGGTCGAGCTCGTCGTCTGCGATGCGAGCTTCATCCCGCTGCATCTGGTGCTGGCGGCACCGCTCGGCCTCGCGCGCAGCGGCGCGCGTCTCGTCGCGCTGGTCAAACCGCCGTTCGAGGTCGGCAAGGAGCGGGTCGGCAAGGGCGGCATCGTCCGCGATCCGACCCTGCACAAGGAGGTCTGCGCGGCGGTCCGCCGCTGGCTGGAAGGGAGCGGCTGGCGCGTGCTCGGGATCGAGGACTCGCCGATCACAGGTGCGGACGGCAACCGCGAGTTCCTGATCGCGGCGGAGAAGGGACCGGCATGAGCACGATCTTTACCTTCATCCTGGCGACCGCGGCGGTGCTCGCCTGATCAGCGGAGCTGGAGTCCGGCTTCGGGGATCAGGCGCGTGAACGCGGCGAGCCAGCGGACGCCGCGGAATATCGTGTCGATCTCCTCCGGCAGATCGCCCGACAGCACGGCATCGCGCAGCATCTGCCAGGGCGCCTTCGACTCGGGGAAGGTCTCGACCGTCACCTTCGCGTCGGCGGCGAGCCCGGCGAGCTGCTTCGCGGCGGATATCGCAGCGACGTAGTCGCCGTCGCCGTCGATCAGCTTCTGCTTCAGCGCGTCCTCGCCGGTCCACACACGCCCGCGCGCGGCCTGGTCGACCGCGGCCGGCGTGAGCTTCCGCGCGTCCGCGACCTTCCGCGCGTCCGCGACCTTCTGGGTGAAGTCGAGATAGGCACGGTCGAACATCGCCTCGACCCGGCGGCGCTCCTCGTCGGTGAATGGGCGCGTCATCCGCCACATGCCGGCATGCTCGCCGACCTCGATCGGATCGGTCGCGACGCTGAGGGTCTTCAGAAGCTCGGCCGCGACCACCTTGCCGCCGACGACGCCGACCGATCCGGTGAGCGTGCCGGGCGAGGCGATGATGCGGTCGGCGGCGAGCGCCACGAAGTACCCGCCCGACGCGGCGACGTTCTTGAGGCTCGCGACCACCGGCTTCGATTTGCGCGCACGGCGGATCTGGTCGTAGATCGTGTCGGAGGCGACGTAGGAGCCGCCGGGACTGTCGATGCGCAGCACGATCGCGACGACGCTGGAATCCTCCGCCGCTTCCTCGAGCGCCTTGCCGATGCGCTCGGCCGAGAAGCGCGGCATGCCGTAGCTGCGGCCGTCGGCGCGCGTCACCTCACCGTCGCCATGGATCACCGCGATCGTCGGGCCGCTGGTCCAGGGCGAGCCGAGACGACGGAAATAGCGCTCGAGCGTCACAGGCTCGGCCTTGCCGTCGCGGGCGCCGGCGGCGTCGATCGCGTCCGACCGGTATCCGAGCTTGTCGACCAGCTGTCCCTGCAGGGCTTCGGCCGAGGAGAGCGGCGCGTTCGAGACCAGCGTGCGCAGCGACGCTTCCGGGATCTTCCGGCCTTCGGCCGCGCCCTTGACCATCTGGTCGAACCAGTTGCGGACGGCGCGGCCCAGATTCTCGCGCACGGGCTCGGAGAAGCTGGTGCGCGTCACCGGCTCCATCGCGCCCTTGTACTCGTGGCGCTGGATCATGTCGGCGGCGAGGCCGAGCTTGTCGAACGTGTCCTTGACGAACACGCCTTCGAGCGAGAGGCCGGTCCACGACCAGTCGCCCGAGGGCTGCATCCACACCTGATCGGCTGACGAGGCGAGATAGTAGGCGGCACCGCCGCCGAGCCCGCCCTCGCCGAAGGCATCGGCGAAGGCGACGACCGGCTTGCCGCTGGTGCGGAAGCGCGCGATCGCCTGGCGCAGCTCCTGCGCCTCGGCAAGGCCCGGACTCGCGCGGCCGAGATCGAGCAGGAGGCCTTTGACCCTGGTGTCGGTCTCGGCGCGGGTGAGCGCCGCGATCGCGTCCTCGAGGCCGAGGCGGCGGCTGCGGAGCGCGCTCAACAGGCTGTCGTCGTCCGACGATCCCAGCTTCCCGTCGATGGTCAGCGTCAGCACCACGGAGGAGGGAAGGGGCGCGCGCTTGATGCCCGGAATCGGGACGACGAACAGCGCGATCGCGACCACGACGGCCATCGTGACGACGGCGCCGCCGACGATCGCGAACAGGAAGGCGAGGATCCGCCACACCACTCGGCCCAGCCAGCGCAGCAGCCACATCGGTCGAGCCTCACGGGATCGGTGGGTTGATCCTCGCGGATCAAGGGGTTGCCCAGGATTTAAGAACGCCGGGGCCGGCTGTCCAGATGCAGGTCTTGACGCCGGGGGCGCTAGTGAATATTTGCTATTAAGAATTAATATTAGAAAGACCAGCGATGATCCGCGACCTCGCCAAGACGGCAACTTTCGCCGCGCTGCATTTCGGCGTCGGGTTCGGCGTCAGCTACGCCTTCACCGGCTCGGTCGCGATCGCGACGGGCATCGCGCTGGTCGAACCGGCGGTGAACACGATCGTATTCTTCTTCCACGAGCGCGCCTGGCGGCGCTGGCCGTCGCTTCAGCCGCTGGTCCAGGCGACGATCTTTCGGAAGACGTCGGCCATGCCCTCGGGCGGCTTCTGACCGGGACCGTTCAACGAATGATCGGCGCCTTGGATCCGGAGCGCCATGACGTCGTGTCCGCCTGAGCGGAGGCCCGCGACCAGCGTATCATGGGCGACGATGGGCCAGTTCGCATCGGCCCCGCCATGCGCGGCGAAGACCTTGGCCTTCGAGGCGAGCAGGTCTGCGACCGGATCGGCGCTGAGGAAACCGGACCACCGCCGGTACGGGTGACCGAGCGCGAAGTCCGTCACGCTGTCGGGGGCGGCGCGCAGCTTCGCGATCATCGCCAGAGTGTCGGCACGCGGCCGCTTGCGGCCTTCGCCCCAGGCGACCAGCTCCTCGACCGGATCGGGACCGGGTGAGGCGAGCAGCGCCGCATGGCTGATAGCGCCATCGAGCCGGGCAAGCCGCGCGGCGAGCACGCCGCCTTCGGAGTGCCCGATGACCAGCGTGCGGTCGGCGAAGATGCCGGGCAGCGTGCGCGCGGCCACGAGCGATGCCCGCAGCGCCTCGGCCCAGCGCTCGACCGTGTGCTCGGTGAGGAACGCCTCGGGGCAGCCTTCGGCGGTGCCGCCGACCGGCGGCTCGGCCGTGCTGCGCGCGCCCGGCTTCTCGACCGCCAGAACGCGATAGCGCTCGCCGCCGACGCTGCGGAAGACGTTGTGGTATCCGACCGCGCTCATCGCGCCGTCGGCGAGCGGACGGAACAGCCCGCTGCATCCCGATCCCTGGATCACGAGCGCCAGCGGCTTCGCCGTCGCGCTGTCGGAGACGTAGTAGGTGATCGCGCGTCCGAGACCGTCGGTCGTGACCAGCTTCTCGAACTGAGTGCCGGCGACGCGCTCGGCCCAGGCCGGCGTGACGGCAAGAAGAAGGACGAAAGCGCTTAGGAGGCGCCGCATTGTGCGCGGTGGCGCAGCAGGTGGTCGGCGAGCACGACGGCCATCATCGCTTCGCCGACCGGAACGGCGCGGATGCCGACACAGGGATCGTGGCGTCCCTTGGTCATGATCTCGGTCTCGTTGCCGTTAACGTCGACGGTCTTCCGCGGGGTCAGGATCGAGCTGGTCGGCTTGACCGCGAAGCGGACGACGACGTCCTGGCCCGAGGAGATGCCGCCGAGGATGCCGCCGGCCTGGTTGGAGAGGAACGAGACGTTCCCTTTGTCCATCCGCATCTCGTCGGCATTGGTCTCGCCGGTGAGCTCGGCGGACGCCATGCCGGCGCCGATCTCGACGCCCTTGACCGCGTTGATGCTCATCATCGCCTTGGCGAGGTCGGCATCGAGCTTGTCGTAGATCGGGTCGCCGAGACCCGCGGGCACGCCCGAGGCCACGACCTCGATCACCGCGCCGACGGATGATCCTGCCTTGCGGACCTCGTCCAGCACGCCGTGCCAGGCCTGCGCCGCGACCGGATCGGGGCACCAGAACGGATTGTTGGCGCACTCCTCCCAGCTCCAGCGCGCGCGGTCGATGCGGTGCGATCCGACCTGCACCAGCGCACCTCGGATCTTGATCCCGTCGCCGAGGATCTTCCGCGCGATCGCGCCGGCGGCGACGCGGCTCGCGGTCTCGCGCGCGGACGAGCGTCCGCCGCCGCGATAGTCGCGGATGCCGTACTTCTTCCAATAGGTGTAATCGGCGTGGCCGGGACGGAACTTGTCCTTGATCTC
>CAZZLX010000369.1:0-4583 GCA_964655235.1 uncultured Rhizobium sp. | reverse complement strand
CGGCGGCGCGGACGGCGGCGATAGCCGCCATCTGGCCTTCGACGAAGACCTCCAGGATGTCGCGGCTCGGCCAGGCATCCAGGCCGTGATAGCGAGCGCCGACGGATTCGGTGGACATGCGACTCCCGGATTCGGTAAGGCGCGCATGCTACCATCCGACGGGAATGGCTGGAACCTCGTGACACCACGTCTGCTGACCGAGGCGCTCGAAGCGCCCGACCGCGTCGCCACGCAGCTCGCCGCCAACGACGGCGCGATCGCCGAGGTCGTGCGCCGTCTCAAGGCCAGACCGCCGCGGTTCATCGTCACCGGCGCCCGCGGCTCGTCCTCGCATGCGGCCCGCTTCGGCAAGTACCTGATCGAGACGCGGCTCGGCATCTTCACCGCGGCCTCGGCGCCCTCGGTCTCGACGCTCTACAAGACGCCGCTGAAGCTCGACGGCGCATTGTTCCTCTCGGTCTCCCAGTCCGGCCGCAGCCCGGATCTCGTGGTCCAGGCCGAGGCGGCAAAGGCGGCAGGGGCCATGACCGTGGCTCTGGTCAACGACGTCGAGTCGCCGCTGGCCAAGGTCTCGGACTGCGTAGTGCCGTTGGGTGCGGGCGCGGAGACCAGCGTCGCTGCGACCAAGTCGTTCATCACCTCGCTGACGGCGCTGACCCAGCTCGTCGCATCCTGGGCCGACGATAAGGCGCTGACCGAAGCGATGGAGCGCCTCCCGGCGGCGCTGGCGCAGGCGGCGAAGACCGACTGGGAGCTGCCGCTCGGCAAGGCGGCATCGTTCTTCGTCGTCGGACGCGGCCTCGGCTTCGCGATTGCATCCGAGGCGGCGCTCAAGCTCAAGGAAGTGCTAGGCCTCCACGCCGAGGCCTATTCCGGCGCCGAGGTGCTGCACGGGCCGGTGACCTTGGTCGAGCCGGGTTTTCCCGTGCTCGCCTTCGTCCAGGACGACGAGGCACGGCCGTCGATCGAGGACACGCTGAAGAAGGTCGCCGAGAAGGGTGCGTCGGTGACGCGTGTGCCGACCGGTGTGGCGTCCCTGCATCCGGCGCTCGACCTGATCCTCGAGGCGCAGGCATTTTATCCTTGGGTCGCCCGGGCCGCGGTCGCGCGCGGCATCGATCCCGATCATCCGCGCCATCTCCGCAAGGTCACGGAGACCCTGTGAAAGCGCTTGTCGGCGCCCGCGTCTTCGACGGCGGGGCCATCCGCGATGGCCTCGCGGTTCTGATCGAGGGCGAGAACGTCGCGGGGCTGGTGCCCGGAAGCGACATACCGAGTGGCGTGGAGCAAACGGCCATCGGCGGGCTGCTGGCGCCGGGCTTCGTCGACCTTCAGGTTAACGGCGGCGGCGGGGCGCTTTTCAACGCGACGCCGACCGTGGATGCGATCCGCGCCATCGGGGCCGCGCATCGGCTTTGCGGCACCACGGGGTTCCTCGCCACCTTCATCACCGACTCGACCGAGAAGATGGCGCAAGCCATCGAGGCGACGCGCCGGGCGCTCGCCGAAAAGGTGCACGGCCTGCTCGGCCTCCATCTCGAAGGGCCATTCCTCAATCCGGCGAAGCGCGGCATCCATGACGCGCAATGGGTCCGCACGCCGAACCAGGGCGACCTCGCGCTGCTGAAGGAGCTGCCGGCCGGCCGCACCCTCGTCACGCTGGCACCGGAGCAAGCGCCGCCGGATCTGATCGAGCGGCTTACGAAGGCCGGCGTCATCGTGGCGGCCGGCCACACCGATGCCGACTACGATCAGGCCATGGCAGGCTTCGCCCGAGGCGTTACCGGCGTGACGCATCTCTTCAATGCGATGACGCCGCTGACCTCGCGCGCACCCGGTATGGTCGGTGCCGCACTCGATCGCAAGCCTGCCTGGTGCGGGCTGATCGTCGACGGGCATCACGTCCACCCGGCGTCGTTGCGCGCGGTGATCGCGGCGAAGCCGAAGGGCACTATGATCCTGGTCAGCGATGCGATGCCGCCGGCGGCCGGCGGGCCAAAGTCCTTCGATCTTGGCGGCCGGCCGATCCGCGCTGAAGGCGGACGCCTGGTCGGCGCCGACGGCACGCTCGCCGGTGCCGACCTCGACATGGCGCGTGCGGTCGCCAATGCGGTCTCGATGGTCGGCCTCGATGTCGAAGAGGCGCTGCGTATGGCGTCGCTCTATCCGGCGCGCGCGATCGGCCTCGACGACCGCGGCCGTATCGCTGTCGGTCAGCGCGCGGACCTCGTCCTGCTCGACGACAGGCTTCGCGTGACGAAGACCTGGATCGGCGGCGAGTAACCTCGATGTCGCGCGCGTCCTCATCGGAATCCGCGCCCGTGCCGCGCGGGGAGAGGGGGGAAGGCGTGGACGCGCCGCGCCGCCTGCACCTCGCCGCGCGGCGGCTCGCCGCGCTCGACCTTGCCGAGCGGGGACTGAAGCGGCGGCCGGATGATCCCGTCTGCCATGCCTGGCGCGCCGATCTCCTGAAAGCGCTCGACCTGCCGAATGCGATCGCGCGACGCGGTAGCGGTTGGCCGGACCTGGCCGAGGCCTGTCTCGATCCGACTGCCGATATCGGCAATGCCGCGATCGAGAGCGCGGCGCTCTATCTCGCGCAATTCGACCCGGACATTGACGATGCCGCCTTGGTCGGGGCGCATCGCGCCTGGGCTAGGCGCCATGCCGATCCGCTCGACCGCTTCGCACATGCGCCGGCCCCGCGCCGGACGTTGCGCGTGGGCTACGTCTCGGCCGATCTCGGCAGTCATCCGGTCGGCCGTCTGCTGCTCTCGACCTTGCCGCGTCATGATCCCTCGGCGGTCGAGATCTATGTCTATTCCGACCGCCTCACCGAGGACGAGATCACCGAGCGGTTCCGCGTGCCGGCCGAAGCGTGGCGGCGCACGTCCGACCTCGACGATGCCGCGCTCGCCCGCCGCGTCCGTGACGACGGCATCGACGTGCTGGTCGATCTCGCGGGCCACACCTGGGGCAACCGGCTTCTGGCTTTCGCACTCAAGCCGGCGCCGGTACAGGTGTCGTTCTTGGGATACGGCGCCACGACCGGCATGACGGCGATGGACATGGCGATCTCCGATCCCTGGGAGGCACCGACGACGGCGCATTTCACCGAAGCGGTTCATCGCCTGCCGTCGGGTCGGCTGGTTGCCCCGAAGCTTCGAAGCAGATCACGCGCCGTACGACCTGTCTTTGGATCGCTCAACAAGCTGGGTAAACTGTCGCCACCCGTGATCGCGCTCTGGGCGCGTCTATTGAAAGACGTATCCGAGGCGCACCTGCTGCTGCAGACGGCGGGACTGGATCAGCCATGGCTCAAAAGCCTCGTCGCTGATGCCTTTGCCGCGCACGGTATCGCCGAGCATCGGCTCGATCTGCGCGGTGCCGCGCCGAACGGTGTGCATCTCGAGACCTACGACGAGATCGACGTCGCGCTCGACCCGTTCCCGTTCTCGGGCGGCATGACGACCTACGAAGCGCTGGCGGCGGGCGTGCCGGTCGTCACGCTACCGGGAGAGAGGCCGCTGTCGCGCCAGACGCTGTCGCTGCTGATGAGATCGGGCCTGGGCGATCTGGTCGCGCGCGACGAGGACGACTATGTGCGGATCGCCGCCGAGTCCGTCGGCCGCATGCTCCCATCCTCATCGCCGCGTGTGGCGCAGGCACGCGAGCTGGAAGCCGCCTATCGTCAGCTCTGGGAGAAGCGTCTCGGTTCCAGGCCGGAATGAAACCAGGTGATGAAGCCGACGATGTCGTAGATCGGCAGGTCCAGCTCTTTCCTTAGCGCGGCCGAGTAGGGCGCCATGTTGGTGCATTCGAGGACGAGCGCGCCGACCTCGGGATGCTTCGCGACCAAGGCGCGGCCGGCATCGAGCAGGTCCTGCTCGGCCGCCGCGACATCGAGCCGTTCCTCATTGCCGATCAGCACGCGGGTGAACTCGCGTCCGCCCTCGGTGCCGATCACCGGCGTGTCGAGCGGTGCGCCGGCGGCCTTCAGGTGATCCGACGTCAGCGAGCGCGCATCGACCGTCAGCACGCCGACACGCTTTCCCGGCGGCAGGGTCGCCTGGACCATGGGTATCTGCATCAGGCTCGAGGTCGCAACCGGCACCTTCACGCGCGCCGACACCTCAGCTTGGAAGAGCGAGAGAAAGCCGCAATTCGTCGTAATGCCGTCGGCACCCAATCGCACAAGCTCCTCGGCGGCATCGAGGAAGGCCGGCAGCAATCCTTCGGCACGTCGGCGCACCACGCGCTCGGGCGAGGCCTCGCGGACGACCTTGTAGAGGATCGGGAACGGCCAGGTCAGCGCGTTCCCCATGTCGCCGTTGACGCGCGGGAAGCGCGCTTCCAGCATCAGGATGCCGAGGCGGGCGCCATAGATCGCCTTGCCTCCGGTGGCGATGCTCACGCGACCCACTCCGAGACCGGGGCCTTGGCGTCCTGCAATGGCTGCGCGATGACGTCGACCAGGGTCGGGCCGCCGGTCTCGACCGCCCGTTTCAAGGTCGCCTGCAGCTCGTTCGGGTCTTCGACCTTCCACGCCTTCACGCCGAAGGCCTCGGCAACGCGGGCGTGGT
>CAZZLX010000368.1:0-4587 GCA_964655235.1 uncultured Rhizobium sp. | reverse complement strand
GACCTTGTCGCGGAAGACGTTTCCCGGATGGGGAAGGATCGCCGTGACCCCGGTGTTGACGTTGCCGCCCTTGAGCGTGGCATGGCCGACCGTGACGCCGGGCACGTCGGTGATCGCGTTCCGGACGCCGGGCGGGAGGTCGCCGAGCGCGATCCCGAGGTCTCGAAGGCGGCGGGCAGGAGGCGTGGTCACGGGCTGCTCTCGATTGCCGGGAGGGACGTAGCTCCCGCACTTCACCCTGCAAGCCGTTGAATGTCCAACGGAAAGGTGCGAGACTGACCGATGTGGCCGGGGCTCCGGCTCAGGGGGATGTCTCATGGTCAGGTGCGCGATCGTGGGGCTGGGGCGCTGGGGACAGACCCTGGTCAACTCGGTCCAGGGCAAGAGTGACAAGATTCGCTTCGTGCGCGGCGTCACGCGCACGCCCAGAAGCGCCGCGACCTTCGCTGCCGATCACGGCTTCCCGCTCGACTCCGACTATGAAGCGGCACTGGCCGATCCCAAGGTCGATGCCGTCGTGCTGGCAACCCCGCATTCCGTTCATGCGGCGCAGATCATGGCGGCGGCGAAGGCCAAGAAGCACATCTTCGTCGACAAGCCGGTAACGATCACGCGCGACAGCGCGGCGAAGGCGGTGGCCGCGGCGAAGAAGGCGGGCGTCGTGCTCGCCGCCGGGCACAACCGGCGCTTCCTGCCGGCGCTGCACGAGATCAAGCGGCTGATCGACGATGGCGCGCTCGGAACCATCCTGCACCTGGAAGGAAACACGTCGGGTCCCGGCGGCTTCCGCTACCGCAAGGGCATGTGGCGCGCCGACCCGGTCGAGAGCCCGGCCGGCGGCATGGGCGGCAGCGGCATCCACACCGTCGACATGATGATCTACCTGGTGGGACCCATCGCCTCGGTCCAGGTGTCGAGCTTTCGGCTGGTCCTCGAGGTGCCGCTCGACGACACCACCAGCATGCTGTTCCGCTTCAAGAACAAGATGTCCGGCTATCTCGCCTGCCTGCAGGCGACGGCGCCGGCGCAGCGTCTCGCCGTCTACGGGTCCAAGGGATGGGCCGAGCTCAAGGGCGAGACCGAGCTCACCGTCTGCCTCGTCGACGGCCAGCCCAAGACCCGGAACTTCCCGTCGGTGAACAAGGAGCGGGCCGAGCTCGAGGCCTTTGCGGCGGCGGTCAATCGCGGCGTGCCGTACCCGGTGCCGCTCGACGACGTGGTCCACGGCGTCGCCTGCTTCGAGGCGATCGGCAAGTCGGCCAAGAGCGGCGAGCTGATCAAGGTGAAGTAGGGCGATGACCGCCCCCGCTGCCTCGCTCCGCAGCCGCGAGGTCCAGATCCCGGTCATCCTGGTGAGCCTCGGCCACGGCGCCACCCACTGGATCGCCGCGACCTTCTATCTCGTCCTCCCCTTCATCACCCGCGACCTCGGCCTCAGCTACACCGAGGCCGGCCTGCTGGTGACCTGCTTCTACGCGGCGTCCGCGCTCGCCAACGTGCCGAGCGGGAGCGTCGTCGATCTCACCGGCCGGCGCATCCTGATCCAGGCGATCGCGCTGATCGGCGGCGCGGCCGGCCTGTTCTTCGTCGGCGCCACGTCGAGCTACGTGGCGCTGGCGGCGGCGGTGACGCTGATCGGGGCCACCAACATGCTCTGGCACCCGGCGGCGATCGCCTATCTCTCCGGTCACCTGCCGAAGAACCGCGGCTACGCGCTCTCGATCCACGCGCTCGGCGCCAATCTCGGCGACGCGGTGGCGCCGCTGTTCGCCGGCTGGCTGATGCTGACCATGACTTGGCACGCGACGGCCGAGATCAACGCGCTCTCCGGCGTGATCGTCGCGGCGCTGCTGCTGGTCGTGCTCAACGGCGGCGACATCGCGGCCAAGGCGGAAGCGAAGAAGACCGATCTCCGCACCTACATCGGCAACACCGTCGCCGCCTTCCGCAAGCGCGAGGTCTGGTCGCTCTGCCTGATGGCCGGCATGCGCTCGATGATGCAGGGCGGCCTGTTGGTCTTCCTGCCGCTGTTCCTCGCCGACGAGCTCAAGCTCAACCCGTTCTGGATGGGCATGTCGCTGATGCTGCTGCAGGTCGGCGGCATCATCGCCGCACCCATCGCCGGCGTGCTTTCCGACCGCATCGGCCGCCGGCCGATCGTGCTCGCCGGCATGAGCAGCACGACCCTGCTGGTGCTGGGCCTGACCCTGATCTCGGACGCGACGGTCTTCGTCGCCGCGATCTCGATCCTCGGCTTCTGCATGTACGCGATGCGCCCGGTGATCCACAGCTGGCTGATGGACCGCACGCCGCCGGCGCTGGCCGCCACCATGACCAGCGCCATGTTCGGTACCCAGTCGACGCTGACCGCGATCACGCCGCCGATCGGCGGGCTGATCGCCGACGCCTACGGACTTCATGCCGTCTTCTACTTCCTCGGTGCCTGCGTGCTGGTGGCGAACGCGCTGGCGCTCGCGGTGCCGCGTTCCGAAAACGGCGACTGAAACTCTTATCAATCCTGGGGGGATGGTCATGACCGAGATCGTGATCGAGCGGAATCTGCTGATTCCGATGTCCGACGGCGTGCGCCTGGCGGCGGACCTGTACCGGCCGAAGAACGGCGGCCCGTTCCCGGCGCTGATCAACTACGGGCCCTACCACAAGGACGGGCGCGGCGGCCGTACCACGGTCGATGCCTTCAACCGGCACATGGTGTCGAAGGGCTACGCCTGCCTGTCGATGGACATCAGAGGCCTCGGCAGTTCGGAAGGCATCGCCGCCGAGCCGATGGCGGCGCAGGAGGCGAAGGACGGGCACGAAGCGGTCGAGTGGATCGCCAGGCAGAGCTGGTGCACCGGCAAGGTCGGCATGTGGGGCGTGAGCTACCCGGGCATCACCTCGCTGTCGGTCGCGGCGACGCGCCCAAAGTCGCTGGCGGCGATAATCCCGATCCACGCGACGGCCGACATCAGGCGCGGCTTCCTGCAGATCCGCGACGTGCGTACCGGCTTCTGGTGCGACGCCGACTGGGGCCCGCGCATGATCGGCTGGAACTTGATGCCGCCGCTGCACCAGGACAAGGAAGGCCGCTGGGCGGAGATCTGGCGCGAGCGCCTGAAGAACAACCCGCCCTGGATCATGGACTGGTGGGAGAACACGGGCCGCGGCAAGTACTGGGACTCGCGCGCTGCCGACATGACCAGGATCAAGGCGCCGACCTTCAACATCTGCGGCTGGCGCGACCTCTACGCCGAGGACACGATCGCCGACTACCTGGCGATCAAGGCGCCGAAGCGGCTGATGATGGGGCCGTGGAAGCATGCATTCCCCGATCTCGCGCTCGACGGTCCGTGCGCGGCGCTGCGCGAGATGGAGCGGTGGTTCGACCGCTGGCTCAAGGACAAGAAGAACGGGGTCGAAGACGAGCCGCCGATCTTCCTCCACGTCCAGGGCCACGAGGCCGAATGGCGGCATGAAGACGGCTGGCCGCTGTCGCGCGCCAAGGCGACGACCTTCAAGGTTTCCGACGACCTCGAGCTCGGGAATGCGGCCGGGAAGGGGACGACCGTCTACGAGAGCGACCCGACCGTCGGCGCCGAGTCCATCGCCTGGGATCCGTGGTCGAGCGGGCTCGCGCAGTCGCGCCCCTGGGACCAGAGCCGCGACGACGCGCAGTCCCTGGCCCTGACCGGCGAGAAGCTTAAGGAGGCGCTCGATGTTCTCGGCGCCGCGACCGCGACGCTCGATCTCGAAGCGTCCGCGCCGGCAACGGTCTCGGTCAAGCTGGCGGACGTCGCGCCGAACGGCCGTTCCACCATGATCACCATGGGGTGGAAGGAGATCGATGCCGGCAAGTCGGTGGTCGACATCGAGCTTCGCCCGACCGCCTATCGACTGGCGCCCGGTCATCGCCTCCGCCTGTCGGTGGCGCTCGCCGACTTCCCGCGCATCTGGCCGAACGAGAACTCGGCGATCACGCTGCGCCACGCCGGAACCAAGCTGGTGATGCCGACCGCCGCGCCGGCCAAGGCGCGCGTGCCGAACTGGGGGCCGATCCAGGCCGACGTGCTGAAGGCGCCAGGCGATCTCGGTGGTTGGCAGAAGTGGTCGATCGATCGCGATCTCTCCAACGATATCGTGATGTTGGTCGGCGACCGCGAGGAGACCCAGAAGCTGGATGCCGAGACGACGATGATCAATCATCACGTCTATCGCGTCTCGGTGCAGAAGACCCGGCCGGGCCTCGCCCGCTCGGTCGCAAAGCAGACGGCGACGATCCAGCGGCCGGTCTCCAAGACCGTGACGGAGACCACGGTTGTCGCGACCACGCACGAGCTCTCGATACAGACCGACATAAGGATCGACGGCGAGCTGTTCTTCACCAAGCGCTGGGCGAAGACCCGGAAGCCCAAGGTCAAGGCGAAGAAGAAGTGAAGACGGTCCAGCTTCCTTCGGGCGAGAAAGTGCCGGCCCTCGGGCTCGGCACCTGGAAGATGGGCGAGCGCGGCGGCGACAAGGCGAAGGAGGTCGCCGCCGTCCGCAGCGCGATCGACCTCGGCATGACGCTGATCGACACCGCTGAGATGT
>CAZZLX010000367.1:0-4600 GCA_964655235.1 uncultured Rhizobium sp. | reverse complement strand
GCTCCTCGCGCGACTGCCCCGCGATGATCTTGAGCGCGCCTTTGCCGGCAAGATTGTAGAAGCCGGCGGTGAGTCCCGTGACGCCGAACTCGGCATCGCCAGCGACCACGGCGACCGCGACCGGCTGCGCCGCGGTGAAGAACTTGAACTCGACCTCGAGGCCTTCGGCGGCGAAGTGGCCAAGATCCTGCGCCAGGAACACCGGGCCCGAGGAGGCGAGCTTGAGGACCGAGAGCGAGGTCTTCTCGGCGGCGGCCGGTGCGGCCAGCAGCGCCAGCGCGGCGGCGATCGAAAGCAGTCTCATCGGCGTCTCCTCGATTTCTTGCGTCTGGCTTTACGGGCTCGGCGGGGCCCTCGTCAATCGGACCAGCCGGACGGGCTCGGTCTTGCCGCGCAGCGCCACCGGGCCGAGGTCGTGGCAAACAAGGCCGTCTGGAAGCGTGGCTCCCTCGATCGCCTCGGCCGAGGCGAGCACCAGGGCGTCGTGACGGCGTACCTCCTCGGCGATGCGCGAGGCGGTGTTCAGCGTATCGCCGAGAAAGGTGATCTCGCGTTTGAGGTCGCCGATCTCGCCGGCGATGATCGGGCCGGCATGGAGCGCGATCCGCATGCGCGGGACGCGGCCGAAGTCGCGCGTCCATCGCGCGGCGTCGGCGGAAAGCGCCGCGCTCGCGTCGACGGCGAAGCGGAGCGCCAGCGACGCCGCTTCCGGCGACCATTCCCAGGTGAGGATCGCCTCGTCCCCGACATAGCGGTAGATGCGGCCTCCCGACGCCAGCAGCGGCTCGGTCAGCGCGTGGATCCAGCGGTCGAGGAAGGCCATGAACCGTTCGGGACCCAGTCGTTCGGCGAGCGCGGTCGACCCGACGATGTCCATAAGTACGAAGAGGCGCCGCTCGGTGCGCGGATAACGGTAGCGGCCCATCAGCACCGCGCCGAACACGCCGGGACCGATCAGGCGCCGGAGCTCGACCGCGATGCCGACAATGACCACGAGGCCGATCGAGAAGGCCAGCGACGTGGGAAGCCCGGGATCGTCGAGGAACCCGCCAGGCCGATGCCAGAGGAGATGGAAGGCGAGGAGATGCCCGGCCAGAAGGAGAAGGCCCATCGTCGTCGCGTTGATCGCGAGGTAGGCGAGGAGCGGCAGCCGCTTGAGGCGGCGTCCGAACCCGCCTTCCAGCGCCAGAAGCACCCACAGCACCACGGGCCCGCCGATCAGCAGGCCGCTGGCGACGCCGACGGCGGCGGCCATCGGCCACGGCTGCTCGCTCGCCATCAGGACGCCGAACACGGCAGCGGCGACGCTCGTAACCCCCAGAGTGCGGGCGGCAGTCGCGACACGGTTTCGGCTTCGCCGTCCGGGAAACATGCCGCGATGTTAGCGCAGCTCCGCATCGGCGCGGCACGATCCTGCACTGCTGCGGCTTGCCGACGCACCGCCGGCTCGGCTAGGAGAGGGCATGTACACTCCCCGCCATTTCGCCGCCGACGAGGCGGTCGGACTCGACCTGATCGAACGGAACGGCTTCGGCGCGCTGATCATGCAGGGCGCCGACGGCAGGCCCGAAATCTCGCATTTCCCGTTCGTGCTCGACCGGGACGGCAACCGGCTCCTGGCCCACGCCGCCCGCGGCAATCCGATCTGGAAGATGATGGGCGGGACGGCAGAAGCGACCGCTGTGTTCCAGGGGCCGAACGCCTATGTCTCGCCGGACTGGTACGAGAAGCCGGCGGCTTCCGTGCCGACCTGGAACTACGCCGTGGTCCACATTCACGGCCGGCCGGTGGCACTCGACGACGACGCACTGATCGACATCCTGGGCAGGCTCACCGCCGTGCACGAGGCGAGGCTGGCGCCGAAGCAACCCTGGAAGATCGACAAGCTCGACCCGGCCTTCTTCGCCGGCTTGCGCAAGGGCATCGTCGGCTTCGCGCTGCCGATCGAGCGCATCGAGGCCAAGCTCAAGCTGAGCCAGAACAAGATCGGCGGCCCCGACTTCGCTCGCACCCGCGACGCGCTGGCCTCACTGGACGACGCGAACGCGAAGGCGGTGGCGGCGATGATGGACGCGGTTCAGCCGCGATAGACAATCCACCCGTCCTCGACCGCGACGTCGATCGCCTGCAGCGATTCACCCTCGCAGGGGCCAGCCACACACAATCCGTTCTCGGGCAGGAACAGCGCGCCGTGGGTGGCGCAGATCAGGTGGCGGTCGTCGGGATGGAAGAACTTGTCGGGCACCCAGTCGAGCGCGGTGCCGACATGCGGGCAGACGTTGAGGTAGCCGCGGATCTCGCCGTCCCAGCGGATGACGAAGACCCGCGTCTGCCGCGGCGCCTCGCCGAACCTGAATCCGCGCGCGTCGCCTTCGTCGAGCTCCTCCGCGCGGCAGAGTCGGATCAAGCGGCGACGCCGCCCATCTTGCAGAGCGCGGCCCAATGCGCGTCGGAGACCGGCGACACCGAGAGGCGCGAGTGGGTGACCAGCCGCATGTCGGCGAACTTCTTGTCCGCCTTGATCTCGGCCAAGGTCACCGGCTTCTTGAATGGCTTCACCGGCACCACGTCCACGACGACGAACTTGCCGGTCTCGTCGGTCGGGTCGGGATAGTGCTCCTTCTCGACCCGCATGATGCCGACGATCTCCTTGCCGATGTTGGAGTGATAGAAGAAGGCGAGGTCCCCCTTCTTCATCTCCTTCAAGTGCCCGGCGGCCATGTGGTTGCGCACGCCGTCCCACATGCTCTTCTTCTTCTCGACGAGATTGTCCCACGAGAAGGTGTCGGGCTCGGACTTCATCAGCCAGTGCTTCATGGGAGCGGACTCCTCAGCCCGGGGGGCCGCCGACGTCGGGCTTCGAGAACACCTTGCGCCACGGCATGATCGTCATCGTCTCGAACAGGCCAACCTTGTCGTAGGGATCGCCGGCGAGAATTTCCTTCACCTCGGCCTCGTCCTTTGCCTCGACCAGCAGCAGGCTGCCGATGGGCACCTTGCCGTCGGGCGACAGCACTGGGCCGGCAGCGAACAGCTTGTCCGACTGCGACTTGAGATACTCGAGGTGGGTCGGCCGCGTCTTCAGGCGCAGTTCGACGTGGTTCTTCTTGTCCAGGCGGTGCACGTAAAAAAGCATGGTCGCTCCGGGAGGATGTTCAGCGGCCAGCATTGCCCAGGAAGGCCGGTCGCTTCAAAGGTAAAACGACGACCGCGATACCGGCGAGGATCAGCGCCATGCCGCCGGCGCGGGCGGCGGTGAAGGTCTCACCGAAGACCAGCATCGAGGAGACGATGCCGACGCAGGGCGAGAGCAACGCGAAGGGCACGACAGTGGCGCTCGGGTACTTCGCCAGGAGCCGGCCCCAGATCGAATAGGCGATCACCGTCGCGACCAGGCCGAGATAGAGCGCACCGCCGAGGCCCCGCCAGGACGCGCCCTCGATCGCGGCCGGCAGTGACGGATCGCCGTTCAGCGCCGAGATCAGCAGCGAAGGCAGCGGCGGCACGAGCGCCGCCCACGCCATCAGCGGCGGCATCGCCGTCCGCCCGACGCTTTTCACCAGGACGTTGCCGATCGCCCAGCTGACCGCAGCCGAGACGGCGAGGCCGAGGCCGAGCGCGGTCAGGTCGCCGCCGATGCCGGCGCCGATCAGAGCGAGGCCGCTGAACGCGATCGCCATGCCGGCGACCTGCCGGCGCGTCGGCCGGTCGGCGAGGAAGATCGCCGAGAGGATCACGGTGAAGAACGCGTGCAACTGCTGCGTCACGGAGGCGAGACCCGGCGGCATGCCGTGCTCGAAGGCGAAGAACAGGAGCAGGAACTGGCCGGTGAAGAGCGTGAGGCCGATCAGGATCAGCGTCGGCCACGGAATCTGCGGCCGGGGCAGGAACAGTACCGGCAGGCAGGCGAGCATGAAGCGGAGGAACGTCAGCTGGGGCGCGGTGAAGCTCTCGAGCCCGAGCTTGGTCGCGACGAAGGCGAGACCCCACAGCACCGAGGTCAACGCCGCCAGCGCCATGTCGCGGAGCGTCATCGCTCCGCCATCAGCTCCAGCCCTCGGCCTTGGGCGGGCGGCCGAGCAGGCGCTGCACGGCCTCCTTGACCGAGAGGCCGGCATTGACGACGTCGTCGACCGCCTCGACCAGCGGCATCTCGACGCCGAGCCGCTTGGCTCGCGCGCGGACCGGATGCGCGCTGGCGACGCCCTCGACGACGGCGCGGCTGCCCTGGGTCGCTTCGGCGACGGTCTGCCCCTTGCCGAGCGCGACGCCGAGGCGGTGGTTGCGCGAGGACGCGCCGGTGCAGGTCAGCACTAGGTCGCCGAGGCCGGCGAGCCCGGTCAGGGTCTCGGGTCTTGCCCCGAGCGCGCTGCCGAGACGGATCATCTCGGCGAGGCCGCGGGTGATCATCGCGGCGCGCGCATTGTCGCCGAGGCCGGCGCCCTCGACGATCCCGGCGGCGATCGCCAGCACGTTCTTGACCGCGCCGCCGATCTCGGCGCCGACCGGATCGTCGGAGACGTAGAGACGGAAGGTCGGGCGTGCGAGCCGCGACGCCATCGTCTCGGCGAGGCCTTGGGTCGTGCTAGCGACCACCCGC
>CAZZLX010000366.1:0-4609 GCA_964655235.1 uncultured Rhizobium sp. | reverse complement strand
GAGAGCCTGCTCGCCGAGGGCATCAGGGCGATGAAGATCTATCCGTTCAACGCCGCGGCCGAAGCGTCCGGCGGACTGCATCTGTCGGCCGCGGATCTGAAGATCGCGCTGGAGCCGTTCCGGAAGGCGCGCAAGAAGGTCGGCGACCGGATCGACATCATGGTCGACTTCCACTCGCTCTGGAACCTGACCCAGGCGAAGCGGATCGCCAAGGGGCTGGAAGAGTTCGAGCCCTACTGGCTGGAAGATCCGGTCAAGATGGACAACGTCGACGTCCTCAAGGACTACGCGGATTCGACGCGGCTCACCGTCTGCGGCAGCGAGACGCTCGGCACCCGCGCCGACTTCCGCGAGGTGATCGAACGCCGCGCCGTCGGCATCGTCATGTTCGATACCTCATGGATCGGCGGCATCTCGGAAGCGCGCAAGGTAGCGGCGCTCGCCGAGACGCATCATCTGCCCGTAGCACCGCACGATGCGACCGGCCCGATCACCCTGATCTCGGGCAATCACGTGGTGATGAACGCGCCGAACGGACTGACGCAGGAGATCGTGCGCAGCTATTACTACAGCTGGTACCGCGACATCGTCACCGAGATGCCGAGGATCGAGAACGGCCTCATGCACCCGCTGACCGGCGACGGTCTCGGCACGCAGCTGCAGCCGGACGTGCTGAAGCGGAAGGATACGAAGGTCAGGACGACGAAGGCGTAGCGGGTCCGCTCTATCAGCCACCCTCCCCGCGCTTCGCACGGGAGAGGGGCTTTACTTCAGTCCCGCCTCCAAGTGGCGCCGGTAGTACGCGAGGTCCGGGGTCTTCAGATCGACCACCTTGGCGAGGTCGTCCCACTTGCGAAGCCGCAGCGCTTCCCGCGCGCCGGGCTGCGCCAGGAACGATTGCGCCTCGGCTTCGGTGAACGGGCCGCCCTGGACCTTCAGCGAGAGCACGGATGCGTCCGACAGCGTGGCGAAGTAGCCGGGCTCGGTGGTGACGAGGCAGCGCTTGGCGGCGACGTGTCGGCGGATCGGCTCGGTCACCTCGGGCCGGAACCAACGCTGGAGGTAGCCCGAGCCGATGTCCTCGTGCTGGCGATCGATGCCGGCTTCCGCCGCGCCCGGCGCGTGCTTGTCGACGAGATGGCCGACGTCGTGCAGCAACGCCGCCGCGACCAGCATCTCGTCGGCGCCCTCGGCTTCGGCGAGCATTGCCGATTGCAGCGCGTGCGCGAGCTGGGTGATCGGCTCGCCCGCATACAGCTCGCCGCCGTAGGACTCGTATAGCGCCAGCAGTTCGTCGACGATGCTCATGGCTGCGGGATTACTCCTGAGCCATGAACTTTTCGTAGTCGTCAATGACGTCGGCGACCGAGGCCTCGGTCAGCTTGCGGCCGGCCTCGGGGGAGGCCAGCGACGGGTCGGAGCCGATGCGGCCGTCCGGGAAGGTGTTGCGGTAGTCCTCGGCGTCGTAGAAGCCGCGCTTGGCCTTGCCGGTCCACTCCATCTGCGCCTTCTTGATGTACTCGGGATACGCGTATTGCGTGACGGAGACCTCAGAAGCGGTGGCGTGGCTGCCGTCCTTGTCGCCGAACAGCTCGTTGGCGAGCTTCTTTGTCCGCTCGCCCTCCCACCAGCCGCGCAGCAGGCAGCGGATCGGCGGCTGGTTGGATCCCCGCTGGAAGCTCGACTCGGCATAGATCTCGGAGAAGGCGGCGGTGGTGGTGGCAATGTTGCCGCCATGGCCGTTGAGGAAATAGAAGCGCTCGAAGCCGTGGCGGCGGAGCGAGCCGACATAGTCCTGGATCACGGCCATCAGCGTGGACGGGCGGAGCGCAATCGAGCCGGCGAAGGCCAGGTGATGCTGCGCCATGCCGACCGAGATGGTGGGACCGACCAAGATGTCCATCTCCTCGCCGACCTTCTTGCCGATGAACTCGGGGCAGATCGCGTCGGTGCCGATCAGGCCATTGGGTCCATGCTGCTCGGTCGAACCGATCGGGATCAGGATGCCCGTCGACTTCTTCATGTAAGACTCGACCTCGGACCAGGTGCACATGTGCAGCAGCATGAATGCCTCTTTGCTTGGGTGTGGGGGTGAGACTACGGGGAGCGATGTGCTAGCGTCCAGCCATGACCCAGTCCCAGACCCAGAACCGCCGGATCCTGCTCGCCTCGCGGCCGACCGGCTGGCCCACGCCCGAGAACTTCAAGCACGTCACCGAAGCGGTGCCGGAACCGGGTCCGAAGGAAGTGCTGGTCCGCGCGCTCTGGCTCTCGGTCGATCCCTACATGCGCGGGCGCATGAGCGCGGCCAAGTCGTACGCCAAGCCAGTCGAGATCGGCGAGGTAATGACTGGCGGCGTCGTCGGCCAGGTGGCGAAGTCGAACCATCCGGCATTCAAGCCGGGCGACATCGTCGAGGGCTCGCTCGGATGGCAGGACTACGCGGTCGCCGACGCGGCGTTGCTCCGCAAGATCGATCCAAAGCTGGCGCCGATCCAGACGGCGGTCGGCGTGCTCGGCATGCCGGGGATGACTGCCTATTTCGCGACCCTCGAGGTCTGCCAGCCGAAGGCCGGCGACACCGTCGTGGTCTCGGGCGCGGCCGGAGCGGTCGGGCAGATCGTCGGCCAGATCGCCAAGATCAACGGCTGCCGCGCGGTCGGCATCGCCGGCGGCGACGACAAGCTCGCCTACATCCAGCGCGAGCTCGGTTTCGACGCGGTCATCAACTACAAGACCTCGAACGATCTCTCGAAGGCGGTGGCGGCGGCCTGCCCGAACGGCGTCGACGTCTATTTCGACAATGTCGGCGGCACGGTCTCGGAAGCCGTGTTCAACAACCTGGCCTTCAAGTCACGCATCGTGATCTGCGGCCAGATCAGCCAGTACAATCTCGATAAGCCGGACCTGGGCCCGAGGAATCTCCGCTACATGCTGGTCAACCGTGCGCGGATGGAAGGCTTCCTGGTCTGGGACTGGCGCGACCGCTATCCCGAGGCGCTCCGCCGCATGGCCGGCTGGATCAAGGACGGCAAGCTAAAATACTCCGAGCACGTGACCGAGGGGCTGGAGAAGACGCCGGACGCATTCATCGCGATGCTCAAGGGCGCCAACCTCGGCAAGGCCCTGGTCAAGATCGCCGATCCCGCATGACGCTGCGGCCGATCGCGCCGAAGAGCGATCGCTCGTTCATGGCCGGGTTGAAGCGGGTCGCCGCCGCAGATCCGGACATCGGGCGCGCGCTCGCGACCCATGGCCGGCCGCCGATCCGCCGGATCGAGCCCGGCTACGGCGCACTTCTCCGCATCCTGGTCGGCCAGCAGGTCTCGACCCAGTCCGCGGCGGCGATCTGGAAGCGGGCGACCGAGCGCCTCGGTGCGATGCCGACGGCGGAGGGCCTGCTCGCGGCGAGCGACGCGGAGCTGCGCGGCTTCGGTTTCTCGGGCTCCAAGATCGTCTACAGCCGCGCGCTGGCGCGCGAGATCGCCGAGGGCCGCCTCGACCTCGACCGCGTGCATCGGAGCCCCGACGACGAGGCGCTGGCGATGCTGACGGCAATGAAGGGCATCGGCCCGTGGACCGCCCAGGTCTACCTGCTGTTCGCGCTTGGCCGCGCCGATGTCTTCCCCGCCGCCGACCTCGCGCTGATCATCGCCTACCAGCGGATCAAGCGCGCCGCGACGCGGCCGGATCCCAAGCGCATGGCGACGATCGCCAAGGCCTGGGCGCCCTGGCGCGGCGCGGTGGCGCACCTCCTGTGGCACGTCTATAAGCAGCCGCTGTGAGCCTCATCCCCGAGACGACCTGGGCGCGCGCCGGCGCCATCTTCCGGCTCGCCGTGCCAGTCCTGATTACGCGGCTCGGCATTCTGATGTTTGCCACGATCGACACGCTGATGCTGGGTCGCATGTCGGCCGACGAGCTCGCCTACTTCGCGATCAGCGTGCCGCCTCAGGTGACGGTGATCACCGTAAGCTACGGTCTCTTCTCGGGCACGCTCGTGCTGATCGCCCAGGCGCGCGGCGCCGGCCGGCTCGAGGAGATCGGCCACGTCTTCAAGATCGCCTCGGCGATGGCTTTGATCGTCAGCGTGTTCGTCGCCTGGACCCTGCTGCCGGGCGAAGGCATCCTGAATCTGCTTGGGCAGTCGCCCGAGATCGCGAAAGGCGGCGGCCGCGCGCTCGAGGCCTTCGTGATCGGCATGCCCGCGGTGCTGCTCGCCGCGGTCGCCTCGACCCTGCTGGAGGCGATGAGCCGCCCGCGCGTCGTGCTGGCGACAGTGGTCGGCGGCCTTGTCCTCAAGCTCGGCCTCAACTGGTGGCTGCTCGAGGCACATGGCGCGGCCGGCGCCAATCTCGCGACCTCGATCGCACGCTGGGCCATGTACCTCGCGCTGCTTGGCTACATCATGGCGACGCCGTCGATCTCTCGGCTCGGCCTCTATACCCGCATCGCGCGCAACCGCCGGATCACGATCGACCTGCTGAGACTTGGCCTGCCGTCGGCGGTGTCGCAAGGGCTCGAATCCTCGGCGTTCGGCGCTATGGCCGTCTTCGCCGGCTGGCTCGGCACGCAGGCGCTGGCCAGCTACCAGATCGCGCTCAACCTT
>CAZZLX010000365.1:0-4612 GCA_964655235.1 uncultured Rhizobium sp. | reverse complement strand
AGACGAAGGACGCAGTCGACTTCGACGAGGTTGCGGCATCTTTGCCGCAGCCTGCGGCGCAGCCGGCCGCGATGGAACTTCGCGATCTGGCACGTGCGCTCGACGCCCTGCCGGAGGAACAGCATCGGGTCGTGCTGCTGGTGGGACTCGAAGGCCTGACCTACGAGGAAACCGTGCAGGTGCTCGATCTGCCGATCGGTACCGTGATGTCGCGGCTGTCGCGAGGGCGCGAGGCGCTGAGGCGGATGACCGATGGGCGTCAGTTCGCCGGCCGTCGCCTGCAGCGCGCTTAGGAACCCCAGGCCCGGACGCCGGCGCCGTGCCTCGCCGCGTGAAGCTGGGGCGCGGCGCGTTCCTGCTCGATCGCCGGTTCGGCATGCGGGTGCGCGTAGCGTTGAAGGATCTCGGCCGCGCCGTCGGCGAGATCGCCGCGACCCAGCGCAAAGGCGATGTTGGCCTCCAGATAGCCGAGCTTGTCGCCGCAGTCGAAGCGCCGGCCATCGAAGCGGTACCCGTGCAGCGGGTGGTCCGAGATCATTCGAGCGATCGCGTCGGTGAGCTGTATTTCGCCGCCGGCGCCGGGCTCGAGCTCGTCGAGGTGGCGGAAGATGTCCGGCTGGAGGACATAACGGCCGATTACCGCGAGTGCCGATGGCGCACGATCCACAGCAGGCTTCTCGACCACGCCGCTGGCTTCGATCAGGCGTCCGTGCTGGAGAACGGGGTCTATCACGCCATATCGGGAGACGTGCGCGCGGGGCACCGGCATCACGGCAAGCAGGTTTCCGCCGACCTGCGCCTGCGCCCGGATCATCTGACGTAGGCAGGGCGTAACGCCGAGGATCAGGTCGTCCGGAAGAATAACGGCGAAAGGCTCGTCGCCGATCAGAGACCTTGCGCACCAGACCGCGTGGCCGAGCCCGCGAGGCTCCGGCTGCCGGAGAAACGTGACCTGGCCTGGTTCGGGAAGCCATGAGTTGAGCGCGGCGGCCTCGTCCTTCTTGCCGCGGGACAAAAGGGCCGCTTCTAGGTCATGGCTGCGATCCAGGTGATCCTGTATCGCTTCCTTGCCGCGGCTGCTTACGAAGATGAACTCTTCGATCCCGGCGGCGAGAGCTTCCTCGACCGCGTACTGGATCAAGGGCTTATCCACGACCGGAAGCATCTCCTTCGGCACCGCCTTGGTAGCCGGAAGAAATCGCGTTCCGAGGCCGCCGACCGGGAACACCGCTTTCCTTACCTTCTTCTGCGCAGGCTTGAGGCGCGGCGCGAGCAGTCGAAATCCTGGTTTAGCCAGCACGAGAGTTCCTTTTCGTTACTTTGCTGCGCGACTGCCAACTGGGCTCTCGCCTGATCATGGACTGCGCTGGGCAACGATTATTCCCCCGGCGAACCTGTGTTTGGGCCGGAATAGAATCCATTTACATGTGTCTATGAACGGGATGGCACCGCATTCAGTGGTCGTATCGTGACTACCGTCTTTACACATTTTGGACTTCAAGCCGCGAACCAGGATGTCCCGGACGCAACGGTCGTTCGGCTGGTGTCGGTTCGGCGGCCGTGTGGCTCCATCGTCGACGAAACTGACTTGCATGCCTATGTCGATGGCCTGCTCGAGCCGGGAGACAGATCAACCACGGAAGCAGCACTCGCGCGCGATCCAGGTGCCTGGTCAGCGGCGCTCGCCTACCGGAGTCTCAATATTGACCTCCATCGACTTTTCGACCGCGCCCTGCCGCCGCCCGCCGTGCTGTTGGAGGCGATGACCCGCGAACTCGAGCGCCGTCTTCGCCCTGGCCACACCTTGTCATCGGCCCTTTACGGAGCCCTGGCATGGATTGGCTCGTTGGGGAGTGGCTTAAGGAGACCGATCATGCGGGGCATCAGATGGCTGTCCGGCAATCCGCTGCGAGGTGCTGACGCCGGCATCGTCCTTGATCGGGCGGCAACTGCGATCGATAGATCGCCTCTCGCATCAGTCGTCGCAGTCGCGTGCTTCATCGTTGTCGCCGGAGTCGGCTGGCCAATGCTCGCCGACGCGCCGGCCTCATGTATCGAGCGGGTGGACTTGGCGGCGAAGCAAGCTGCCAGGTCCAGGTCGTCGCCGGAGCTCGCGGAGCGGCTTGCCCGCGTCGGATTCATGTGCCGGTCTGGGGAAACCGACCGGGCGGAGCAGCTTCTGGCCCGCCTGGACGAGGATGTGCGGTCCCAGGGCCATTAACCCAGTTAGAAAAGTCCGTTGAACCGGATGCCTTCTCCGCCGTTCTAGGAAAACAGCACGACTTCGTCACAGGGACGAAGCATCGACCAAGGACGGCAGAAGGTATCCAATGATGACAATCCTTCAGAAGGTCGTCGCCAATTCCGCGGTTAACCCGTCGGGTACCGGTCCGGCGCCGGCGGAAGCGCAGCCCCGGGTTGTCGGTAAGATCCGCATCGCCCTGGTCGACGACGACGATCGATTTCGCGAGATGGTCAAGGGTGGCCTCGTCGATAGCGGCTTCGAAGTCACAGCCTTTTCGGAGGGCGGCCAGCTTCTTCGCCATCTAGCGGATGGCGGCCCCGCCGACGTCGTCATTCTGGACTGGAAGATGCCGTCGATGAGCGGGATCGACCTCCTGAGCCGCATGCGTAACCAGGGCGCGGTCGATTTCGTCGACAAGTCCCGCGGCACAGACATCCTGACAAAGCGCATCAAGCTCGCCGTCGAGGCCGAGGGCGTGCGGCTCAGGCCCACCCCTACCGAGGACATCCATCGCGGCCGGCTGCTGCTGCGCGCCAAGGTTGGTCGAGCCTATTGGGACGGTATCGACGTCAACCTGACGGTGACCGAGTACAACATCGTCCGAATGCTGGCAGCGAGCGCGGGGGAGCACGCAACTTATCGCGCACTCTACGACTGCGTCCATCGGGCAGGATTCATCGCCGGCGCGGGCGATAACGGCTACCGGACGAACGTTCGTTCTGCGATGCGACGGATCCGCGACAAGTTCCGTGCCGTCGACAACAACTTCGACGAGATCGAGAACTATCCGTCCTTCGGCTATCGGTGGAAGGCGCCGCCCGTCGTCTCTGCCGAATAGGTCTTAAGCGCCCGAGGCCGCGTCGAGCCCGAGGCGGGCCGCGACGGCGACCATGTCGCCGACCCCGGCTGCGTTCGCGCTCGACGCGTTCCCGTCGATCCGGCGCTTCTTCACGCCCTGGGAGATCGCGGCGAAGCGGAAGGCATGGAAAGCGATCCAGAACGCCCAGTCGACCGGGCCCTTGTATCCCGACTGCTGAAGGAACTGGTCGAGAAAGGCCTGCTCGGTCGGTAGGCCATGCTCGCCGCGGTCGAGACCGGCCAAGCCCTTTACCTGGTTCGAGCGCGGCAGCCGCAGCATCGTGCAGAAATAGGTGACGTCCACCAGCGGCGTACCCAGCGTCGAGAGTTCCCAATCGAGCATGCCGATGATCCGCGGCTCCGCGGTATGGAAGACGACATTGTCGAAGCGGATGTCGCCATGGACCAGCGACACGCCGTCATCGGGAGCCGACCGGCTGGTTAGCCATTCGATCAGCTCCTCCATGTCCTGGACCTTCTCGGTCTCGGACGCCCGGTACTGTTGTATCCAGCGCGAGATCTGGCGCTCTACGTATCCGCCGGCACGACCGTAGTCGGAGAGGCCCGCCGCGGTCGTATCGAGCTTCGCGAGCTCGCCCAGCACGCGCGCCAGCTCGCCGAAATATGCCGAGCGCTGGTCGTACGCGATTTCCGGCAGTGCCGGATCCCAGAAGATCCGGCCGTCGAGGAACTCCATGACGAAGAACGCCGTGCCGAGAATGCTCGCGTCCTCGCAAAGGAGATGTACCGCTGGGACCGGCACCGCGGTCGATGCCAAAGCCTTCATTACCCGGTATTCGCGCTCGACCGCATGGGCAGACTTGAGCAGCGCGCCCGACGGCTTCCGTCGCAACACGTAACGCCCGGAGGTCGCCTCGAGCAGGAAGGTTGGGTTCGACTGGCCGCTGGCGAACTTGCGCGCCGTTGCCGGTCCGTGGAAACCCGGTAGGTTTACCTCTAGATAGGGGACCAGACGGTCGAGATCGACCAGGCCGGCGCCCGTCATCAGGCCTTCGTCCCGTAACGACCGATCACCTGCTTGCCGAGCGCCGCGAGATGCACCGCATCTGGGCCGTCGGCGATGCGGATCGTGCGTGCGTACTTCCAGGCGTCGACCAGGAAAGTGTCCTGGCTCACGCCCATCGCGCCATGAATCTGGATGGCGCGGTCGATGACGGTCTGTGCCATCATCGGCGCCACGATCTTGATCATCGCGATGGCGTCGCGGGCCGACTTGTTGCCTTCCTTGTCCATCTTCTCGGCCGCCGCCAGGGTCAGCAGGCGCGCCTGCTCGATCTCGCAGGCGGAGCGTGCGATCTCTTCACGCACCGGGCCGTGGTCCGCGAGCTTCCGGCCGAAGGCGACGCGCTCCTGGGCGCGCGCGCACATCAGCTCGAGCGCGCGCTGGGCGCAGCCGATCAGTCGCATGCAGTGATGGATCCGGCCGGGCCCGAGCCGGCCTTGGGCGATCTCGAAGCCGCGGCCTTCGCCCAGCAGGATGTTCTCGGC
>CAZZLX010000364.1:0-4625 GCA_964655235.1 uncultured Rhizobium sp. | reverse complement strand
TGGGTGGTGACGCCCGAATTGTAGCCCCAGACCTCGTTCAGCAGCACCTCGCGGGCGATCGGCCTGGCGCCGGCCCGGAACAGGTACTTGAGGATCGCCGTCTCCTTTTCCGTCAGCCGGATGCGGCGGTTCTTCTCCGGATCCATCAGCAGCTTGGAGGCCGGGCGGAAGCGGTAGGGCCCGATCGCGAACAGCGCGTCGTCGCTCTGCTCGTGCTGGCGGAGCTGGGCCTTGATGCGGGCGATCAGGACGCCCAGGCGGAACGGCTTAGTGACGTAGTCGCTGGCGCCGGCGTCCAGCCCCTGGATCGTGTCAGACTCGGAATCCGCGCCGGTCAGCATGATGATCGGGGCCTTGAGGCCGCCGGTCCGCATCTGCTGGCAGACCTGGCGGCCGTCGCCGTCGGGGAGGCCGACGTCGAGCAGGACCAGGTCGACATGGTCGCGCTTGACCGCCTCCAGCCCTTCAGCGCCGGAGCCCGCCTGTATGACTTCGAACTCTTGCTGCAGTTGCAGCTGGTCGGCCAGCACTTCCCGGAGGTCCGGGTCGTCGTCGACGATCAGCAGCGTCTTGGGCTTGGTCATCCCGGAAGGGACCTTCGTGGGGACAGTCGACGGCACTCCGAGCGTATCACGGCCAGAGGCTGACGGCGACGGGAAGGTACTACCAGTATTAGGGGAGCTCACTACCAGTCACCCAATATCTATGATCATAGGCGTAACAGCTCTGCGACGGTCCGGAACAGCGGGTGGCCCTGGTCTGCCAGGGTATCCACGATCGAGAAGTGATGGAGGCCGGCCAGACTCCTCGTCTCGACGTCCCAGGTGGCGCCTAATGCGTCCTGGTGTCTGTGATACTCCTCACTTTCGGCACTGCCGACATTGAGGATCACCCGGCCGGCCCGGGCGCCCGGCTTCGGCAGGTGGATCGGGCTGAGCGCCTTAGCCTCGTCGGGGCTCATGCGGAGGGAGGCGTTGAGGTAGGTGAGCTGGATCGGCTCCAGGTCGTAAAGCCCGCTCAAGGCGACCGCCCCCACCAGGTCCGGTCCCGGACCGGTCGCCGACATCGCCGTCAGATGCCCACCGGCCGAATGGCCGGTGACCAGCATCCGCCCCCGGTCGAGCCCGAGCGACCCGGCCTCGGCCGCCAGCCAGGCGATCCCGGCACGCACCGAGGCGACGAGGTCCGTCATCGTCACTTCCGGACAGAGGGGGTACCCGAGCGCCGCGAAGGCAGCCCCGGCCCGCACCCAGGGGCGGGCGAGATAACCGAAGACCTGCTTGTCGAGCAGATGCCAGTAGCCGCCATGGATGAAGATCACCACCGGCGGGTTCTTGACCCCTATCGGCCGGAACAGGTCGAGCCGGTCCCGCGGCCCGGGCCCGTAGGCGAGGTCGAGCTCGCCGCCGAGCTCGGCCCGGACCCGGGCAGAGGACTGCGGGAACCGCGCCATGTAGGTGGCGGCGTCGGGACAGCGGGCGCGGTTGTTGTACTGGAGGTCGAGCGCGGCCTGGTCGTAAGGGCCGAAGACGAGCGGGGATGTCGGAGCGTTCATGGCGCCGATCAAATCCCAGACTCCCGCATCCTTGCAAGGAACCGTCGCCGGCCGCGGTCGTTGGCGGAAAGGGGGACCTCCGCCTTCACGCGAGGACCGAGATGCCCGAGATCCGCACATCGAACCAGCCGGTCACCCAGATCACCGTGGTCGACGCCGATCCGGCGACGCAGGCCGAAGCCTTGTCGCTGATGAAGGAACGCGCGCGCTTCATGGCCGAGCAGCCGGGCTTCATCTCGATCAGCCTGCATCGCAGCCTGGATGGGCGACGCATCGTCAACTACGTGCAATGGCAGAGCCGCGAGCTGCTCGAGCGCGCGCACGCATCGCCCGAGTTCCGCAAGGAGTGGACGCATTTCGATCGCGTCACCGGCGATATCGACCCGCACCTCTACGAGGTCGTGCAGGTCGTCGACAAGGACTCGTCACGGCACGCGGCGTGAGCCTGCTAGACTCGCGGCCTTCACCGAAGGAGGCCTCGTCCATGAGCAAGCCGTCAGGGTTCGATCCGAAGTCGCTGCCCGAGAGCAACTCGACCAGCTATCCCGAGCCGTTCTGCGACGGCGGGCGCAATCGCTGGTATCGCCGCGTCGGCGATCATGCGGGACTGAAGAATTTCGGCGTCAACCTCGTGCGCATCGTTCCGGGCGGCATGTCCTCGCAGCGCCACTGGCACACGAAGGAGGACGAGTTCGTCTACATGCTCGAGGGCGAGCTCGTGCTCGTCACCGATGCCGGCGAGGAGATTCTCAAGCCGGGCATGTGCGCGGGCTTTCCGGCGGGGGCCGCCAACGGCCATCACTTCAAGAACCGCTCGGACAAGGATGCGCTAATGCTCGTCGTCGGCGATCGCGCTCCCCAGGACGAGTGCCACTACCCGGACATCGATCTGTTCATCGGACCCGGCGCCGACGGCAAGCACCGCTTCACCCGCAAGGACGGCACGCTCTACTGACGCCTAGTCCCTGACGACGTAGTGGTAGATCTTCGAGACGATCCGCCACTCCCCGTCGACCTTGGCGAAGGTGTTGAAGTCGGTGAAGTAGCGCGGATGCACCGCGCATTCGACCTTGGCCACCGCGGCGTTCGGTCCAGACGTGTCGATCGAGAGCACCTTGTCGGCCCTGGGCGCGTTGCGGCTCTTCGGCGAGGGGCGCGAGCGCACCAGATCCAGGTACTGCGCGCAGGTCATCTGCGCGAGAGAGCCGTCTGTCGCCGAGCTGAGCACCGCGGTCGGATGGAACACGCGCGCGAGCTTGTCGGCGTCGCCTTCGTAGAGCCCGTCGAAATAGGTCTGCAGCGCCGCCTCGATCTCGGCCTTGACGGTCATCCGGTCCTCCCTGGGTTGCGCCATCGGTAACATGGGAGAATTGATTCTTCTATAGAAGAATTGCCGTTGCCGGCGCCGCCATGGCAAGGTCGCCGCCGATGGCGCGGGGACGATCAAGGAAAACGGCGGAAGAGGGCAGCGACTTCGGTGCCCGCGTGCGCCGCCTGCGCGACGACGCCAGCATGACGCTGGAGGACCTCGCCAAGGCGTCCGGCGTCAGCCGCGCGATGCTGTCCAAGGTCGAGCGCGGCGAGAAAAACCCGACGATCGCGGTCGGCAGCCGCATCGCGCGCGGGCTCGGCGCCAGCTTCTCGACCCTGGCGGGCGCTGAGGCCGACCATCGCGATGTCGCGGTCATCCGCAAGCGCGAGCGTCTCGCCTTCACGGATCCGGAGAGCGGCTTCGAGCGCCACCTGCTGTCCCCGACCCTGGCGGGCCGGGCCATCGAGTTCGTGCTGCACGTGATCCCGCCCAAGGCCGGCTCTGGCGCACTCCCCGCCTATCCCCCCGGCACCGGCAAGTATCTCGTCGTCGACAAGGGGCGCCTCCGGGTCACCATCGGCGGCAAGCCCACGACGCTCGAAACCGGCGACGCGCTCTACTTCGAGGCCGACGTCGCCCACAGCTTCGCCAATGCCGGCGACACGATCTGCCGCTACTACCTCGTCGTCGCCCGACGCCCTTAGCCTTGGCGTAACGCACGCCGGCAGCCTATATCTTCGCTTCATGGGGGACACGAAGACGACCCAGGACCGCCGGCCGCGCGCGCTGATCGCCGTCGATCGCGCGCTCGCCGAGCTGCGCCGCGGCGGCGTCGTCGGACTGCGCGGGCCCGAGGGGCGCGTGGCGCTCATCCTCGCCGCCGAGATGGCGACCCCCGACGGGCTCGCCGAGCTCGCCCGTCTCTCGGGCTCGGCGCCGGTGCTCGCGGTGACGGGACGCCGCGTCGCGGCACTCACCGGCCGCACCACGTCGGACGCCGTGCACACGCTGGCGTTGCCGCATGACAGCGACGAGCTTTCGATCCGTCGCCTGGTCGATCCGACCGTCGGCAGCGGCGGCATCGACGCCTCGATCGCGGTGCTTGCCGAGCCGCCGAAGAGCCTCGCCACGGCGTCGATCCAGCTCGCCAAGCTCGCGCGGCTTCTGCCCGCGGCGCTCATCGCCTGGGCGCCGCCGGCCGAGCTCGACGAGATGCGGCGCTGGGCCCGCAGCCAGTCCCTGCTGCTGGTCGAGCGCGACGACGTCGCGGCCTATCCGGGCCTGACCGCGCGGCGCCTCACCAAAGTCAGCGAGGCGCGCGTGCCGCTCGCCGACGCCGAGGACACGCGCATCGTCGCCTTCCGCCCGCTCGACGGCGGCGGCGAGCATCTGGCGATCGTGGTCGGATCGCCCGACCCTGCGACCCCGGTGCTGGTGCGGCTCCACTCGCAATGCTTCACCGGCGACCTGATAGGTAGCCTCCGCTGCGATTGCGGCGACCAGCTGCGCGGCGCCATCCGCCAGATCGCCAAGGACGGAGCGGGCATCGTGCTCTATCTCGCGCAGGAAGGCCGCGACATCGGCCTCGTGAACAAGCTCCGCGCCTACGAGCTTCAGGATCGCGGCCTCGACACCTTCGATGCCAACGAGGCGCTCGGCTTCGATGCCGACGAGCGCGTGTTCCTGCCGGCGGCCGAGATGCTGCGCCAGCTCGGCATCGGTCGCGTGCGCCTCCTCACCAACAATCCGAAGAAGGTC
>CAZZLX010000363.1:0-4626 GCA_964655235.1 uncultured Rhizobium sp. | reverse complement strand
GGCCGCAGCCCGGCCGAGGGGGCGCTCCGCCGGGTCCTCGACCGGCCGTTCATGAACCGCGCCCTCGCCGGCGCGCGCACGGCGACACAGGCGGCGGAATCGATGAAGGCCGGCGGCTGGAGGCTGCCGAAGGAGATCGACAGGCGCCTCGACGACGTCTCGGCGCCGCCGCCTCGATACCCGCGTTCGATGGAGACAGGAATGGACCAGCGTCGCGCCAACGCCGTGAAGATGCCGGGGATGAAGCAAACATGACTTCGCCCGCGGACAAGCTGCGCAAGCTCCTCAAGCGCGGCGGCATGACGGTGCCGAGCTGCTACGACGCGCTCGGATTCCGGATGGTGCACCAGGCCGGGTTCCCGGCGGCGTTCCTTTCAGGCTTCTCTGTTTCGGCGGCGAAGCTCGGCGTGCCCGATGCCGGCCTTCTTTCCTACGGCGAGATGGCGGGCCAGGCGCGCGATGTCGCCGCCTCGGCGCCGATGCCGTTGATCGTCGACGCCGATACCGGCTTCGGCAACGCGCAGAACGTGCAGCGGACGGTGAGGGGGCTGGCCTCCGCCGGTGCCGCCTGCCTGATGCTGGAGGATCAGGAGAGCCCGAAGCGCGATTTCGGCGCGCCCGGCCGCGTGGTCTCGCGCGAGGACGCGACACGGCGCGTCAAGGCGGCGGTGCAGGCGCGCGAAGCCGGTGCCGACATCCTGATCATCGGCCGCACCGACGCGCGCAACGCCGCCGGCCCTGACGCCGGCTTGAACGAGGCACTGTGGCGGGCAAACGCCTTCGCCGATCTCGGCGCCGACATCATCTTCGTCACCGGCCCGCACGACAGGGCCGAGCTCAAAAAGATCGCCGCGGCGACGAAGCTTCCGCTGATGATCCAGGTCGACGAGCCGGGCAGGCCCGCGTGGAAGCCGTCCGAGGTGCACAAGATGGGCTTCGCGATCGCGCTCTACGGCGTGACCCTGGTCTTCGCCGCCGCCGGCGCGATCCGGGACGCGATCAAGGACATGAAGGCCGGGCGGCCGGTGCCGGCGAAGCGCGTCGTCTCGTGGAGCGAGATGAGCGAGATCGTCGGCGTGCCAGCCTATGTGAAGGTGGACCGCGACCTGAAGCGGTAGATGGGCGCTGTGTAGTCGCTTGAGCACGGAATTGTTATAATATAACATCAACGTCATGCGGCGCCCCGCGCTCCTCCTGTCGTTGCTGCTGGTGCTGGGTCAGCTCGCGCTTGGCCTGCACCAGATCGAGCATCGGCTGCAGGCCGCCACGCTCGACCAGGAGCCGTGCGGCATCTGCGCGATCGCCGATCATCTCGGCGGTGCACCGACGCCGGTCGCGGTTCTTCCGACCGACGCCTGGACGCTGGCGATCTTCCATCCCGTCTTCGACCAGCGGCTTTGCCTCGCGCGCCCGGCCGAGATCCGCGCCCGCGCGCCTCCCGTCTCCTTCGTCTGACACGTCGAACCATCGCGATGCCGCCGCTCGCACGTGAGCGACGGCATCCGTTCGTGTGCTTTCGCGAAGGAGAGAAGAATGACTCGTTCATTGACGATCGGTGCGGCGGCGCTCGCGTTGATGCTGCCGCTGACGGCCTTGGCCGCGACCGACGAAGAGATGCAGCAGATCAAGGCGTCGATCCGCGAGCTCGAGCAGCGCCGCGCCGAGGACCAAGTGCGGATCGCCGACCTGGAACGCCGCCTGAAGGCGGCGGAAGACAACAAGACGCAAGCGGCAGCGCCCGCCGCACCCGCACCGTCGGTGGCGCGCTCCGCCAACGGCTTCAACCCGGCGATCGGACTGACGCTGAATGGCACGTATGGCCGCATGACCAAGGATCCCGGCCAGGCGATGGTTCCGGGATTTGCGCTCGGCGAGGAGGCAGGCATCGGCGACCGCGGCTTCTCGCTCGGCGAGTCCGAGGTGAACTTCTCGGCCAGCATCGACCACGTGCTCTACGGCGAGCTGACGGTCGCGCTGGCGCGCGACGGCGAGGTCGAGATCGAGGAAGCGTTCATCCAGTCCACCGCCCTTCCATGGGGCTTCACCGCCAAGGCCGGCCGCTTCTTCTCCGGCATCGGCTATCTCAACGACCAGCACGCCCATGTCTGGGACTTCGTCGATGCGCCGCTGCCTTACCGTGCGATGCTCGGCGAGCAGTACCGCGACGACGGCGTCCAAGTGAAATGGCTGGCGCCTACCGACCGCTTCATCGAGCTCGGATTCGAAGGCTTTCGCGGGGACCGCTTCCCGGCGACCGCAACCAATCGGGGCAACGGCGCCTTTGCTTCCTACCTGCATGTCGGCGGGGACGTCGGCCTCAGCCACAGCTGGCTCGCCGGCTTGTCGCTGCTGCACACCGAGGCGGAGGACCGGGAAACCGGCAGCGACCTCTTCACCGGCCGCAGCAATCTCGGCATCGCCAGCCTGGTGTGGAAATGGGCGCCGGACGGCAACCCGGTCGAGCGCAACCTCAAGCTCCAGGCCGAATACTTCCAGCGGCGCGAGAACGGTCTCTTCAACGGCGTCGACTATCGCGGCCGGCAGAACGGCTGGTACGCGCAAGCGGTCTACCAGTTCATGCCGCGATGGAAGGTCGGCGCGCGCTACGACCAAGTGAGCGCCAGCAATCTCGATTCGATCTTCACCGGGTCGACGCTCGACAATCTCGGCATGACTCCGCGGCGGTGGAGCGCCCTCGGCGAGTACGACACCAGCGAATTCGGCCGCTTCCGCCTTCAGTACAATCGCGATCACGCGGCGCCGCAGGTCAACCACGAGCTCTTCCTCAACTACGTCGTCTCGCTCGGCGCCCACGGCGCCCACAAGTTCTGAGGGAGGCCCGCGATGACGAGGTTCCTCTCGATCCTGTTCGTCCTCTTCGTCGTCCATCGTGCCGAGGCCGCGCTCAACGTCTTCGCCTGCGAGCCCGAGTGGGGCGCGCTCGCGGAGGAAATCGGCGGCGAGGCGGTTTCTGTCTATGTCGCGACGTCCGCGAAGCAGGATCCCCACCAGCTCCAGGCACGTCCGAGCCTTATCGCCAAGGCGCGCGGGGCGGATCTCGTGGTTTGCACCGGCGCCGAGCTCGAGATCGGCTGGCTACCCGTGATCCTGCGCCAGGCGGCGAACGGCAAGATCCAGCCCGGCATGCCCGGCTACTTCGAAGCGGCTCAACAGGTGCGGCTCAAGGACGTACCCGCGGTGCTCGACCGCGCGCAAGGCGACGTACATGCCCAGGGCAATCCGCATATCCAGACCGACCCGCGCAGTCTCGTTCCGGTCGCTTCGGCGCTCGCCGAGCGATTGGCGCAGGTCGACCCCGGCAATGCGCCGCGTTATCGCGAGCGGCACCAGGCGTTCGCGCAGCGCTGGGGCCAGGCGCTGCAGCGCTGGCAGGTCGAGGCGATGCCGCTCAAGGGCATGAAGGTCGCGGTCCAGCACAAGAACTGGACCTACCTGATCGACTGGCTTGGCCTGGTCGAGGTCACGACCCTGGAGCCGAAGCCGGGCGTGCCGCCGAGCAGCGGCCATCTCGCCGAGGTGCTGGCGAAGGTCACGGCCGATCCGGTGCGCCTCGTGATCCGGGCGGCCTACGAGGACGGGCGGCCGTCGGCTTGGCTCGCCGAGCGCGCGAAGGTGCCTGCGGTCGAGCTGCCCTTCACGGTCGGCGGCAATGACCAGGCGAGCGACTTGACGAAGCTCTACGACGATACGGTCCGTCGTCTTCTGGAGGCGGCGCGATGAGCTTGGATATCCTGCTGCCGGCATTCCTCGCCGGGTTGCTGGTGCTCGCGACCCACGTGCCGCTCGGCCAGCAGGTGCTGGCCCGCGGCATCGTGTTCATCGATCTCGCCATCGCCCAGGTCGCGGGACTGGGCGTCGTCGTCGCCGACGTCGCGCTCGGCTGGGAGGCGCAGGGATGGCGGGCGCAGATCGCCGCGTCCGCCGCGGCGCTCGCCGGCGCGCTCTTGCTCACCTGGACCGAGAAGCGATGGCTCCAGGTGCAGGAGGCGCTGATCGGCGTGCTGTTCGTCGCGGCCGCCAGCGCCGAGATCCTGCTGCTCGCGCACGACCCGCATGGCGGTGAGCACCTGAAGGACCTGCTGGTCGGGCAGATCCTCTGGGTCTCGCCGACCGACCTGCTGCCGGTGGCCTTGCTATACGGCGCGGTGCTGGCGCTGTGGTTCCGTCTCGGCGAGAAGCTCGGCCGGCTCGGCTTCTACCTGCTGTTCGCCGCGACCGTCACCGCGTCGGTCCAGCTCGTCGGCATATATCTCGTCTTCGGCAGCCTGATCGTGCCGGCGCTGGCGGCGCGCAGCTTCCCGCCGCGCTGGCGCCTGGCGGCAGGATACGCCGCCGGCATGCTGGGCTATGCCGGCGGGCTCGTGATGTCGGCTCTCTTCGACCTGCCGACCGGGCCGACCATCGTCGTCGCCCTGGTCGCGGCGATGCCTCTGATCGCCGCGCTCGGGGCGAGGACGCTCAAGCCTTATAGCGGCTATTGATCTCCTTCACGGCCTCGGACTCCGCCTTCAGGAGTCCGCCGGTCGCATACATCTCGGCGACGCGTCCGCGCTTGCGAATGCGGCGGATTTCCTCGCCGAAGCTGGCGAAGCCGCCGGCTTCGGT
>CAZZLX010000362.1:0-4680 GCA_964655235.1 uncultured Rhizobium sp. | reverse complement strand
CGGCTGTTCTGGCCCTCGCGGCCGTGAGCCTGGGCGCCTGCGGCTACAGCCAGGGTGACCGGGCGCTGTCGGGCGGTCTGATCGGCGCCGGCACCGGCGCGGCCATCGGCAGCCTGAGCGGCAACGCCGGGACCGGTGCCCTCATCGGCGGCGTCGGCGGCGCGGCCCTCGGTGCGTTCACCGATCCGAATGCCGTGAATCTCGGCCGTCCCGCTTGGCGATAACAGCCAGTCGGGCGTCGGGGATCGGATGACCGATCCCCGGCAACTAGATCTCGGCAGGCTTCTTGACGCTGATGCGTCTTGAGGCTCGTCGCAGAGGCAAAAAGGGCGAGGACGCGAAAAGCGTTCTCGCCCTTTCGCTTTTGCATTCCCCGAAAATGCTTTTGATGTGCACCGGAAAGCCTAGGAATGCCTCGGTTCTGACATGATATCCACGGGAACTGTGGATAACCCTGTTGGCAGTCTCGCCTGTCGCCCTTCGAAGCCCCGGAAACGCTGAACTTCACCAATCTGCACGTTATATAGGCAATTCTCGGAAGCCGTTGATTTGACTTCGGAAACTCCGTGACTATTCGATAACTGATCGTTGAGGGGATGTTCCCCTTGACTCGGGGCCCGGGTCACGTTCTGCCCGCCCCGGCTGTGCACAACTTTCCTAACGAAGGTAGGTTGAGCAGCCCTCAAAATCGGCGGAACTCCGCCGTTTCCCGCCGTTTTGCCCGGCGGTTCGAGCCCGGTAGCCCCGACTCTGCTCCGAGCGGCTATTCCGGAACGACCCACCCCTTGGCGGGAGGCGCCCAGCTCAGATGCTGGCCACCGTCGAGTGCGATCATCTGCCCGGTCATCGATGGCGCCGCAAGGATGAAACGGACGGCCTTGCAGATTTCCTCAGGACTGGTGCCGCGCCGGAGCGGCATGCTGGCGCATTGCTCGGCGAAGTGTTCCGGCGTCTGCCGGATGTTGGCCAGCGCCGGCCCCGGCCCGATGCCGTTGACCCGGATCCTGGGCGCCAGCGCCAGCGCCAGGGTCTGGGTCAGGCCCCAGAGTCCGACCTTGCTGACCGTGTAGCTCACGAAGGCCGGAGTCAGGTTCCAGACCCGCTCGTCCAGCATGTTGATCACGTTGCCGTCTGCGCCTTCCGGCAACTGGCGGGCGAAGCCCTGGGTCAGGACGAACGGCGCCCGCAGGTTGGTCTCGACATGGAAGTCCCAGGACTCCCGGGTCGCCGTGTTCCAGCCGTCGTTCTCGAAGGTCGAGGCGTTGTTGACCAGCAGCCGGAGGGGACCCAGCGCCGCCGTGGCGCGCCCGATCAGCGGCGCCGTGTCGGCCTCGAGCTGAAGGTCGGCCTTGAGCGCGACGGCGCGGCGGCCGAGCTTCTCGATCTCCTCGACCGCGCTCCGCGCATCGGCTTCGCTCGAATTGTAGTGGATCGCCACGTCCCAGCCATCGGCGGCGAGATCGAGCGCGATCGAGCGACCGATCCGCTTAGCGGCCCCGGTGACCAGGGCAGTTCCACGCTTCTCCGCCCGCGTTTCAGGCATGAAACTCAGCCCGCCGGAACACGGCGGGCGCCAAGCACCTGCTCGATGCGGCCGAACAGGCCTTCACGTGAGACCGGCTTCAGGAGGAAGGCGTCGACCTTGTACTCCTTCGCCTTGACCACGTGGTCGCGAAGCCCGCTGCCGGTCAGGATGATGACCGGGAAGTTGTACTTGGCGAGCGCCAGGTCGCTGCGGATGAACTCGACGAATTCGAGGCCGCCGAGCGGGCTCATCTTGATGTCGCAGACGATGAAATCCGGGACGAAGCCCTCCTTGAGCAGGCGAATCGCCGCCTTGCCATCGGTCGCCTCCTGGATCGCCTTCAGGTCTTTCGACCTGAGCATTTTCACGATCATGCCTCGGATGAAGTCGTTGTCCTCAACGACCAGGGCCGAGAGGCTGGTGTAGTCGAGCGCCATGCTGGCGAGGTCCGCTTTCGGTTCCGACACGAGGCGGCCGGCATTTTAGCAAAGTTGCCTGCGGTCGCTACCTTTCTGACGTGGCTCGGTTTTGGCGGACGGAACGCGGCAAGGCTTGGCGTTTGACAGGCAGCCTGGGCTTGAGCCTCAATCCGCCCTTCCCATCCGCTCCGGAGCCACTCGATGTCCGTCATCACCCGCGTGCTCGACTATCAGGCCGAGCTGTCCTCGATCCGCCAGGACATCCACATGCACCCGGAGACGGCCTTCGAGGAGGTGCGGACCTCGGACATCGTCGCCAAGAAACTGGCAGAGTACGGCTGCGAGGTGCATCGCGGGCTCGCCAAGACCGGCGTCGTCGGCACGCTCCGGCGCGGCAACGCCACGCGCTCGATCGGGCTCCGCGCCGACATGGACGCGCTCCCCATCCAGGAGCGCAACACCTTCGGACATGCCTCGGTCAACAAGAACAAGATGCACGCCTGCGGCCATGACGGGCATACGACGATGCTTCTCGGCGCAGCCCGCTATCTCGCCGAGACCAAGAACTTCAACGGCACGGTGCACTTCATCTTCCAGCCGGCCGAGGAAGGTCTCGGCGGCGGCCGCGTCATGGTCGAGGAAGGCCTATTCCAGAAATTCCCCTGCGATGGCGTCTTCGCGCTCCACAACGTCCCGGGCCTCCCCGTCGGCCACATGGCCGTGCGCGCCGGTACGCTGCTGGCATCCTCCGACTCGTGGACGATCAAGGTCCGCGCCAAGGGCAGCCACGGCGCCATGCCGCATCAGGGGACCGATCCGTTCGTCATCGGCTGCCAGATCGTGATGGCGCTGCAGACCATCGCCAGCCGCAACGTCGACCCGCTCGACTCGGTCGTGGTCAGCGTCGGCTTCATGAAGGGCGGCGACACCTTCAACGTGATCCCCGACGAGGTCACGATCGGCGGCACCGCCCGCGCGCTCGTGCCCCACGTGCAGGACATGATCGAGAAGCGCCTCGGCGAGATCGCCCGAGGCGTCGCCTCGGCCTATGGCGCCACGATCGAGTACAAGTACGACCGCCGCTATCCGCCGACGATCAACCACGCCGACGAGACCGACTTCGCCGCCAAGGTCGCCGAGGACGTCTGCGGCCTCGGCAACGTCAAGCGCGACATCCCGCCGGTGATGGGCGGCGAGGACTTCTCGTTCATGCTGCAGAAGGTGCCGGGCGCGATGCTGTGGCTCGGCAACGGACCCGGCGAGGGCAACTGCGTGCTGCACAACCCGAGCTACGACTTCAACAACGAGGCGATCCCGACCGGCGTCAGCTTCCTCGCCCGCTTGGCCGAGCGCTTCCTCGAGAAAGAGGCGGCGTGAGAACCCAGATCCGCGCCGCCGGCATCCTCGTCGCCAGCGGCGCGGTGATCCTCGAGAACGCGATCGGCACCAATCTCTGGAACCTGCCCGGCGGGCGGCTCGAGGACATGGAAACGCTGGAGCTCGCCGTGCGCCGCGAATTCCAGGAGGAGATGGGCCTCGCCGTCGCCTGCGAGGACATGCTCATCGTAAACGAGAACTTCTTCCCGCTCGGCGGCGACGTCATGCGCGAGTACGGATTCTACTTCCGCGTCCGCGCGCTCGATCCGGGAGTGTCGCCAGGCACGCCGCTGAAGAGCCGCGAGCCGCGCTTCCGCTACGAATGGACGCCGCTCGAGCGGCTGCACGAGATCCATTTCCAGCCAGTCGCGCTGATCCAGCACCTGGTCGACCCGCCGGCGGCGCCGCTTTACCTCTCGACCCGCGATGCGAGCCTGATGCGGTGATCAGCGGCCGGCGCGCTTCGGCTTGCCCGGGCGGGGCTGGATCGGTGCGTTGATCTTCGCCCGCATCTTGTAGTTGGCCTTCGACTTCTGCGGCGGCGCGCCCTTCGGCGCCGAGGCCATCAGCGAGCGTCCGGCTTCCGACGGCGACAGGCCCAGCTCGACCGCCTCCAGCCGCCTGATCTCGTCACGGAGCTGGCCCGCAGTCTCGAACTCGAGATCGGCCGCGGCCTCGCGCATCCGCTTCTCGAGCTCGTTGATGACCTGGCGCACGTCCTTGCCGACGAACTCGTCGCCTTCCTCGCCCGCCGCCTGGACGACGACACGGTCGCCCTTCTCGTACACGGAGTCCAGGATGTCGGCGATGCCCTTGCGGACGCTTTCCGGCGTGATGCCGTTGGCCGCGTTGTAGACCTGCTGCTTCTCGCGCCGGCGGTTGGTCTCGCCGATCGCGTACTCCATCGACTCGGTCATGTGGTCGGCATAGAGCAGCGCGCGGCCGTCGATATTGCGGGCGGCGCGGCCGATGGTCTGGATCAGCGCGGTCTTAGAGCGCAGGTAGCCTTCCTTGTCGGCGTCAAGGATCGCGACCAAAGCGCATTCCGGGATGTCGAGGCCTTCGCGCAGCAGGTTGATGCCGACCAGCACGTCGAAGGCGCCGAGGCGAAGGTCGCGGATGATCTCGATCCGCTCCAGGGTCTCGACGTCGGAGTGCACGTAGCGGACCTTGACGCCGGCCTCGTGCATGTACTCGGTCAGCGCCTCTGCCATCTTCTTGGTCAGCACCGTGACCAGCACGCGCTGACCCTTGGCCGCGCAGGCCTTGCACTCGGCGATCACGTCGTCGACCTGGTGCTCGGTCGGGCGCACCTCGACCACCGGGTCGATCAGCCCGGTTGGGCGCACGACCTGCTCG
>CAZZLX010000361.1:0-4695 GCA_964655235.1 uncultured Rhizobium sp. | reverse complement strand
CCTTCCGGCTGCTGCCGCTGAACATGAAACTACGCGTCGGCGCCGACGTCTTCGTCAAGCACGAGAACCATACGCCGCTCGGCGCCTTCAAATGCCGGGGCGGAGTCACCTATCTCAACCGGCTGAAGCAGCGCGAGCCGAATACGCCGGGCGTGGTCAGCGCCAGCAGCGGCAACCACGGCCAGAGCCTCGCCTATTCGGCCAAGCGCCTCGGCATGCGGGCGATGATCGTGATCGGCGAGACCTCCAATCCCGAGAAGCGCGCCTCGATGGCCGCGCTCGGCGCCGAGCTCGTCGACCAGGGCGCCACCACCGAGGAGAAGATCGCGCTCGCCCAGAAGCTCGGCGGCAATGCCGGGCTGCACTTCGTGCCGCCATGGCACCCCGACCTCGTCATCGGCGTCGCGTCATACGGGCTCGAACTGTTCAAGGGCGTGCCCGACCTCGACACCGTCTACGTGCCGATCGGACTCGGCTCCGGCGCCTGCGGCGTGATCGCCGCCCGGGACGCGCTCGGCCTCAAGACCAAGGTCGTCGGCGTCGTCTCGGCGAACGCCAATGCCTATGAGATCTCGTGGGAAGCCGACAAGGTCATCGACAAGATGGGCCGCACGGTCGCCGAGGGCCTGGAGATCGCCTCGCCGCATCCGGAAGCGTTCAAGTGGCTCAAGCGCGGGCTGGAGCGGATCGTCTCGGTTACCGAGGACGAGATCCTCGACGGCATCCGCATCCTGCTCAAGGACACGCACAATCTCGCCGAAGGGGCCGGCTCCGCCGCGCTCGCCGCCCTCCTCAAAGAGAAAGACCGCCAGCGCGGCAAGCGCGTGGCGGTCGTTCTCTCCGGCGGCAATGCCGATGCGGCGCTGATCGGCCGAGCGCTTCAGGGCTGACGCGCGCGACCGATCTACAGCCGCTACTTCGCGGCGGTCGTGTACCAGAGCTTGAAGGAGTGGGTCTTGAAGTCCTTCAGGTTCTTGTGCACGGCGATGTTCCGCACGGCCTGGAACATGTAGACCATGCCGGACTCTTCCATGTGGCGCTTCTGGATCTCGTGATACATCGCGATCCGCTTCGCCGGATCCGGCTCCATGCGCGATTTGATCCACATGTCGTCGAACCACTCGCTCTTCCAGGCGGCGTTCCATGACGGGAACATGTTCTGCTTGGCTTCGAGGCGATTGTCCGGGTTGAAGCCGTGGCGCGAGACCATGGCGTCGGCGTCCGGATAGCCCGTCGACCAGACCGACGAGGAGATCTGGTATTCGCGCGAGCGCACCTTGGTCAGGCGTGCGGCGCTCGCCATCTGGTTCAGCTGCAGGTCGATGCCGATCTTGGCCGCGTTCGCCTGCACGTGCTGGGCGATGTCGGGGAACGGGAAGGTGGTGGCGACAATCAGTTCCTTCTTGAAGCCGTTCGGGAATCCCGCCTCGGTCATCAGCTGCTTCGCCTTGGCGAGGTCGAGCTTGTAGGGCAGCCCCTCCTCGCGCGACAGGGCTCCAAAGGCACCGAGGGGCACCAGGCTGGCACGGCCGATGCCTTCGTAGCGCATGACCGTCTTCTCGAGCCCCTGATAGTCGATCAGGTAGCGGAAGGCCTGACGGACCTTCGGGTTCGAGAGCTCCGGATCGCTCGTGTTGAAGGAGAGGTAGTAGTACTGATGACGCGGTACGCGGACGAGGCGCGTGTTCGGATTTGCTTCCAGCGCGGCGAGATCCTCCGGATTGAGGATGCGCGCCATGTCGACGTCGCCCTTCTCCAGCTGCAGGCGCTGGGCGCCCGACTCCGGCACGTGGCGGACGATGACCCGGCGAAGCGGCGGCTTCGGGCCCCAGTAGATGTCGTTCCGCTCGAGTATGAGGTTGTCGTTGGCGGTGTGGCTGCGGAGCTTGTAGGGGCCGACGCAGGCCGAGTTGCCCTTGAGCCAGGCATTGGCGTGGTCATCGCCCTTGGCGTTCTTCATCGCCTCGATCTTGTCGAGGGCGTAGGCGGTGCGGCCGGTGAAGATGGCCGGGAGGATCAAGGATTCCGGATACGGCTTGTCGAAAGTGACCGCGAGGGTCGAGGCGTCGACGGCTCGGATCCCCTGCTCGATGTTCTCCTTGGTGAAGCCCCACTGCGTCAGGCTCGCGGCATTGCCGAAGTTGAGCCAGATGATGCGGCGCATCGACCAGGCGGCGTCCTCCGCGGTCACGGGGTTCCCGGAGGGATGCTTCATGCCCTGGCGAATCTTGAAGGTGTAGGTCAGGCCGTCCGGCGAGCGGGTCCAGCTCTCGGCGAGGCTGGGCTGGAGCTTGCTGGGGTCGTCATAGGCGGTCGTCAGCAGGGAGTCGCAGACGTTCCCCATGAACTCGTCCGAATTCACCTCGCCGATCTGGGCCGGATCCAGCGTGATCACGTCGTCCAGCGCCCAGGCGATCACCAGCGTGTCGGCAGGCGTCGCCGCCGTCGCGGTGCCGGCCATCAGCGCGCCGACCAAGCCGCCTAACAACTTGCGCATGATTATTCCTCCAGGTTGAGGCGTCAGAATAGGAAATGCCGCTGACGGCAAACCAGTAAATTTCCGGAAGAAGGGCGGAAACGATGCGCAGCCTCAGCCGCGGGAGCGGGCCCGCATCAGGAGGCGCTTGAGCTCGGCCAGCTCGTCGGCGACGGCAGCCAGGTCGCGGGGCGGCATCGCCGCCTTCGGCGGGGCCGGGGCGGGTGCCGGCTGGGCACGGACCGGGGTCGGCGGCGGAGCCGCCGGTTCCGGCACGGCCGGCTCGACTTCGCTGCCGAGGTCGCCCGAGCGGTCGCGGAGCAGGCGCTGGACACCTTTGATGGTGTAGCCGTCGCGGTAGAGTAGCTGGCGGATCCGCCTAAGCAGTTCGACGTCTTCCGGCCGGTAGTAACGCCGGCCGCCCCCCCGCTTCAGGGGACGGATCTGGCTGAACTTGGTTTCCCAGAACCGAAGCACGTGCGAGGGCACGTCGAGATCCTCGGCGACCTCGCTGATCGTACGGAAGGCGCTGGCGGACTTGGCGTGCCGCCGTCCCGCCGAGAGCTCGAGCTCACCGGTCATGCGCTAGATCCCCCTGCCCCCAAGACCCTAGTCCGAGGCCCCGGAGGGCGGTGCTGCGAGCGCGTTGTTGATGTGCCCCTTGAGCACGTGGGAGGCGCGGAAGACGAGAACCCGCCGCGGCAGGATCGGAACCTCCTGGCCGGTCTTGGGATTGCGGCCGACCCGCTGTCCCTTTTGGCGGACCGAGAAGGTGCCGAAGGAGGAGATCTTGACCATCTCGCCGCGCGTCAGGGCATCTGCGATCTCGTCCAGGACGGACTCGACGAGCGCCGCGGACTCGTTCCGCGACAGGCCGACTTCCTGGTAGACCGCTTCGCTCAAATGCGCGCGGGTAATCGTCTGCTCGGTCATGGCCGCCTCCCTAGAGCAAAACCTTAGCTCGACCGAAAAAACCGGTCAACGACAGGGAGATGGCTACAGATCTTGAGACGAAGTGGAGCGCGAAGGTCCGGCTACATCCGAACCAGGGCGGCGCCCCAGGCGAGCCCGCCGCCGATAGCCTCTAGGACCACCAGCTGCCCCGGCTTGATGCGGCCGTCTCCAACCGCCTCGGCCAACGCCAGGGGCACGGAGGCGGCCGAGGTGTTGGCGTGCCGGTCGACGGTCACCACCACCTTCTCCTTGGGCAGGCCGTACTTGTCGGCCATCCCATCGATGATCCGCCGGTTGGCCTGGTGGGGCACCAGCCAGTCGATCTGCTCGGGCCTCATGCCGTTGGCGTCGAGGGCTTCCTGGATCACCTGGGCGAGCTTCGAGACGGCGTGCTTGAAGACCTCTTTGCCCTGCATCTTGACCACCCCGACCTTGCCGGTCGAGGAGGGGCCGCCATCGACATAGAGGGCGTCGTGGCCCCGGCCGTCAGAGTGCAGGTGGGTGGTCAGCACCCCCCTATCCTGCGAACCGCCGGCGCCCTCGGTCGCCCTCAGCACGACGGCACCGGCGCCGTCGCCGAACAGCACGGCGGTCCCGCGATCGTTCCAGTCGAGGATCCGGGTGAAGGTCTCGGCGCCGATCACCAGCGCGGTCTTGGACTGGCCGGCCCGGATGAAGTTGTCGGCAACGGCCAACGCATAGATGAACCCGGCGCACACCGCCTGGACGTCGAAGGCGGCGCCTCGGGTGATGCCGAGCATGGCCTGGACCCGGGTCGCGGTCGCCGGGAAGGTCTCGTCCGGGGTGGTCGTCGCCAGCACGATCAGGTCGACGTCGTCGGGCTTGAGCCCGGCCTGGGCCAGCGCCTTCTCGGAGGCCTTGACCGCGAGGTGGGAGGTGAGCTCGCCCTCGGCCGCCACGTGGCGCTGCCGGATCCCGGTCCGCTGCTGGATCCACTCGTCGGTGGTATCCATCTGCTGGGCGAGATCGTCGTTGGTCACGACCTTGGCCGGCAGGTACGCCCCGGTACCGACGATCAGCGAGCGCACGGTCACGCCATCGCTCCCTTGAGGTCGACATTCGCGAGCTCGGCCAATTCCGCCTTCACCTTGTCGAGGAAGCCGTGGACCGCCATGTCGTTGGCGACACCGATCGCATTGGCGAAGCCAAGCGCGTCGGTCCCGCCGTGGCTCTTGACCGCGATGCCGTTGAGGCCGAGGAAGACCGCGCCGTTGTAGCGGCGAGGATCGGTGCGCTCGCGCACC
>CAZZLX010000360.1:0-4712 GCA_964655235.1 uncultured Rhizobium sp. | reverse complement strand
ATTACCTTCTGTAAGACCCGCGACATCTCGGAGACTGAATGGGTTTGGCGATCCGTTGAAGCGAGGGGTCCTTTGACAACGTGGATTTCGGACAGTTCGCAGTCTTCGGAATCGTCGAGAATGGCAACGTCTGGAAATGCACCATGGTCGCGAATTGACTGGAGTGCAGTTTTCACCGTGAAGTTTCGAGACTCCGCCTCGGTGGTCGGTAAATTCGCAATCCATAGGAGACGCGCAGACGACGACGCGACGGCTTCGGCGATTCCTGGTACGACCAGTGCCGCGAGCACAGACGTGAAGTGACTTCCGGGACCTAAGGCGATGAAATCCGCATTTTCGATGGCGCTCACCACGGCTGGAGTTGTCACAGCGTTGTGGGGCAACACTCGCAATCGGGATACATCGGTGCGACGATGAATTGCCGACTGTCCCACAACGGTCTCCCCACCAGCTTCGGCCACGATGTCGATGGCCGTCTCGCCCTGCTTGGAGAGACTCCCGCCGCGCGGATAGGACCAGACGACGGAAGCGAGACCATAGGACTTGGCCTCGGCCGACATCTCGCGGATCTCCTCCATCATGTCGTAGGCCTTGTCGGAGCCCGGATAGATGGTGAAGCCGATCGCCGCTGCACCGATGCGGAGCGCGTCCTTCACGGTCGCGGTGATCGCCTGGTTCGCCGTCTCCTTCTCGCGCGAAAGCGAGTTGGCCGAGTTGACCTTGAGGATGGTCGGGATGGCGCCGGCGAAGGTATCGGCGCCGGCCTCCAGCATGCCGAGCGGAGCGGCATAGGCCGCGAGCCCGGCGGCGATCGCCAGGCGGTAGTGGTAGTGCGGATCGTAGGCCGGCGGGTTCGGCGCGAAGGAGCGCGCCGGGCCGTGCTCGAAGCCCTGGTCGACCGGCAGGATCACGAGCTTGCCGGTGCCGCCGAGGCGCCCGTTCATCAGGATCCTGGCCAGGTTGGCCTTGGTACCCGGATTGTCGCTCTCGTAGTTGGCGAGGATCTTCTGGACGCGCTGGCTGATCTTCATTTCTCGGGGCTCCGACGGGAACGGGAAAGCTTGGTTAAACGAGAGACCGCGGCTTGGCAACGGCCGGCCGGCGGGGGCCGAAAAACGGGTCTAGGCCCGCCGCTTGTTGGGCGTAGCCTTGGCTTTCGACGCGGCCGCCTTGCTGGCCTTCTTCTGGGCCGCCTTCTGCTTCGCCGTCGGCCCCGACCGCTTCATCTTCGCCGCGGCCGCCTTGGTCGCCTTCTTCTGGGCGGCCTGCTGCTTGGCGCTGCGAGGCTTCTTCGCCTTCGACTTGGCCACCTTTGGCTTGGCGTAGCTCTTACCCTTGGCGCCGGCATAGATCGGGCTCACCTGACGCTGCTGGGCAACCGCCTCGGTCGGCAGCGCCGCGAATAGAACGCCTGCGGCCGCCAACGCGGCAATCCAGTTCCTCACGCGATCCTCCCCTGTTGCCGAGACCGTATCACAGCCTGGCCGCGAGAATTTCGCGACAGGATGCTACGGGATCGCGTACCGCGCCAAGGTCGATGTCTACGGCGGAAGGCGACAGGAGCCGGGCACCCTTGGCCGCCGCGATCGCCGCCAGCTTGTCGCAGACCTCGCCCGCGCCGTGGAATATGAGGTCGGTCAGGCCCTGGCGCAGCGCCGCCAGCACGTCGCCGGGACGGTCGGCGCAATCGAGGATCGCGGTGAAGCGCGCGGCCGGCTCAGCCTCGGATGCCAGATGCATCAGGCTCTGGAAATAGAGCGGCCCCCAATAGGCGGCTGCTCCGGGCGGGCTCAAGAGGACGATCTCCCGGCCGGCGGCGGCGGCGCATTGCAGCGCCGCTCGCGCCTGGTCCAGGTCGTGGACGATGACGACAGGCGGTCTTATGGCCCCGCCTTAGAGGCGGCCCATCGCCGCCGCCGTGTCCAGCATGCGGTTCGAGAAGCCCCACTCGTTGTCGTACCAGGAGAGGACGCGCACCAGCGTGCCGTCGATCACCTGCGTCTGCGTCGCATCGAAGGTCGAGGACGACGGATTGTGGTTGAAGTCGCAGGAGACGAGCTGCGCCTTGTTGACCGTGAGGATGCCCTTGAGGCGGTTGTCCTTGGAGGCGGCCTCGATCGCGGCGTTCACTTCCTCGGCCGTCGTCTTCTTGGCCGCGACGAACTTGAGGTCGATGACGCTGACGTTCGCGGTCGGCACGCGGATCGAGGTGCCGTCGAGCTTGCCCTTGAGCTCCGGTAGCACGAGGCCTACAGCCTTCGCCGCACCGGTCGATGTCGGGATCATCGAAAGGGCCGCAGCGCGGGCGCGGCGCAGGTCCTTGTGCAGCGTGTCGACCGTCGACTGGTCGCCGGTATAAGCGTGGATCGTGGTCATGAAGCCGCGCTCGATGCCGATCGCCTTGTTCAGCACGTAGGCGACGGGGGCGAGGCAGTTCGTGGTGCACGACGCGTTCGAGACGACCGTGTGCTCGGCCTTGAGCTGGTCGTGGTTGACGCCGTAGACGACCGTCAGGTCGACGCCGTCGGCCGGCGCCGAGACCAGCACGCGCTTCGCACCCGCCTCGATGTGCTTACCCGCGGTCTCCTTCTTGGTGAAGATGCCAGTGCACTCGAGCGCGATGTCGACCTTGAGGTCTTTCCACGGCAGCTTCGCCGGATCGCGCTCGGCCGTCACCTTGATCGGGCCTGCACCGAAATCCATCGTATCGCCGGAGACCTTCACCTCGCCCGGGAAGCGGCCATGCACCGAGTCGTAGGAGAAGAGATGCGCGTTGGCGTCGACAGGGCCGAGGTCGTTGATGCCGACGACCTGGAGGTCGGTGCGCTTGGACTCCGCCAGCGCGCGAAGCACGAGACGGCCGATGCGCCCGAAGCCGTTGATCGCCACACGTACAGCCATGGAAAGTCTCCGCGGTTCTCTCTGGGGAAGGTCAGTTGAAGCGGGCCGGGTCGTGCCGGTAGACGTAGACCTTGTCCTCCGGCCCGAAGAAGTCAGTCAGGCCCTCGCGCGTGGCGCCGAGACGCTCGGCGACGCGGATCGAGGGCGCGTTGTTGGGATTGATCAGGCTGATGAGCCGCTTCGCCTTGAGCTGGCCGAAGCCCGCGCGCCCGGCGGCTTTCGCCGCCTCGGTCGCATAGCCCTTGCCCTGGAAGGTGTCGTCGATGGTCCAGGCGATCTCGATGTCCGGCCAGGTCTCGGGATTGAGCAGGCCGACGCGGCCGACCAGCGCTCCGGTCGACTTCTCGGTGACCGCGTAAAGCCCGTATCCCCGGAGCATCCAGTGCCCGAGCGTGCGCGCGATGAAGCTCCAGGCGTCGATGCGCTTGGTGAGCGCGCCGCCGATGAAATTCATCACGTCGGCCTTGGCGACCATGCGCTCGACCGCGTCGAGATCCTCGTAGGTATAGAGCCGGAGCTTGAGCCGCTCGGTCTCGATCGCGTCGGGGACGAGCAGCTTCATCGTCAGATGCGGGCTTTCACCGCGGCGACGGTGGCCTCGGCGGTGATGCCGAAGTGCTTGTAGAGCTGTTCCGCCGGCGCCGACGCGCCGAAGCCGGTCATGCCGACGAAGGCGCCCTTGTCGCCGATGTAGTGCTCCCAGCCCTGCCTGACGCCGGCCTCGATCGCGACGCGGACGCCCGAACCCAGCACCTGGGTGCGATAGCTCTCGGGCTGCGCGTCGAACAGCGACCAGCACGGCATCGAGACGACGGCGGTCGGCACGCCGGCCGCTTCCAAAGTCTCGCGCGCCTTTACCGCGATCGACACTTCCGAGCCGGTCGCGATCAGCGTCGCCTTGCGGGCAGCGCTCGCCTCGATCAGCACATAGGCGCCGCGGGCCGAGCGGTTCTCTTCGGTGTGCGTCGTGCGCACGGTCGGCAGCGCCTGGCGGGTCAGCACCAGAACCGACGGCGTCTTCGCCGAGGCCAGCGACAGCGCCCAGCACTCCGCCGTCTCGACCGTGTCGGCCGGGCGGAACGTGTGCAGGTTCGGGATGCAGCGAAGCGCCGCCAGATGCTCGACCGGCTGGTGCGTCGGGCCATCCTCGCCGAGGCCGATCGAGTCGTGCGTCATCACATAGACGACACGGATGCCCATCAGCGCCGAGAGGCGGATCGAAGGGCGGCAGTAGTCGGTGAAGGTGAGGAAGGTGCCGCCGTAGGGAATGACGCCGCCATGGAGCGCCATGCCGTTCATCGCCGCAGCCATGCCGTGCTCGCGCACGCCGTAGTGGATGTAGGCGCCGCTATAGGCGCCCTTCTTGATGACCGCCTGCGACTTGGCCTTGGTGTTGTTCGAGCCGGTGAGGTCCGCCGAGCCGCCGATCAGCTCCGGCATCACCGGCGCCAGCACCTCGAGCGTGTTGCCCGAGGACTGGCGGCTGGCGAGCGCCTGCGCCTTCTCGGACGCGTCCTTCTTGAAGGACTCGATCGTGCCGGCGACGGCTTCCGGCAGCTCGCCCGCGATCACGCGGTCAAACTCGCCCGCGGTGTTGGCGGCGGCATGGCGCTTCGTCCAGGCGTCGAAGTCCTTGGCACCGCGGCTCCCGAGCTTCCGCCATTCGGCGAGGATCGGCTCGGGGATCGAGAACGGCGGCGCGCTCCAGCCGAGCTGCGCGCGCGCACCTTCGATCTCCTTGGCACCTAAAGGCGAGCCATGGGTCGACGCCGTGCCGGCTTTGGTCGGCGCGCCCTTGCCGATGATCGTGC
>CAZZLX010000359.1:0-4726 GCA_964655235.1 uncultured Rhizobium sp. | reverse complement strand
GCCGAGCGCGACCGAGACGGTGACGCCGATCTCGCGCTCGATGTTGAGCGCCAGTTGCGCCAGCGTGCGGGCCGGCGGCCCGCGATGCATACGCTCGGTGCCGGTGAGGTCGAGGAACGCCTCGTCGATCGAGACGGCTTCGACCAGCGGCGTCGTCTCCAGCATGAGCTCGCGGACCTCGCGGCCGACACGCGCGTACTTCTCCATGTCGGGGCTGATCACCACGGCATCGGGGCAGGCTTCGAGCGCCTTGAACATCGGCATCGCCGAGCGCACGCCGTAGATGCGCGCGACGTAGCAGGCGGCGGAGACCACGCCGCGATGGCGGCCGCCCACGATCACCGGCTTGTCGGCGAGCGCCGGGTTGTCGCGCTTCTCGACGCTGGCGTAGAAGGCGTCGCAGTCGATGTGCGCCAGCGAGAGTATCTCCAGCTCGTCGTGCGCGACGAGGCGCGGCGAGCCGCAGTCGCCGCAGCGCCCGCGGCCGTTGAGCTCGGCCGGTAGCCTCAGGCAGTCGCGGCAGAGACGCGTCATCCCGGGTTCACTTTGCCGGCGGCCAGAGCCAGGCGGCGCCCCGCACGCCGCTGGCATCGCCGTGCTTCGGGGGCACCACGCGGACAGCGACCTGGTCGGTGAACACCTCGCGGCGCAGAAGCTGGGGCAGCACGCGGTAGAGGCGCGCAATGTTGGAGACGCCGCCGCCGAGAACGATCACCTCGGGATCGACGATGTTGATGACCGTGGCGAGCGCGCGGGCGAGGCGCTCGGTGTAGCGGTCCATCGTCGCCAGCGCCGCTGCGTCGCCGGCGTCGGCAGCATCCGCGATCTCGCGCGCGGTCAGGCGCCGCCCCGTCGTCGCCTGATGGTCGCGGGCAAGGGAAGGGCCGGAGAGGAAGGTCTCGACGCAGCCATGCCGGCCGCAATAGCAGAGCGGCCCTGGCCGCTCGTCGTCGGTCATCCGCGGCAGCGGGTTGTGGCCCCACTCGCCGGCGATCGCGCTGGCGCCGACGACGGGGCGGCCGCCAACGATCAGCCCGCCGCCGACGCCGGTGCCGAGGATCACGCCGAAGACCGGATCGGCGCCCGCTGCCGCGCCATCGGTCGCCTCCGAGACCGCGAAGCAGTTGGCGTCGTTGTCGAGCCGAACGGGCCGGTCGAGGCGACGTTCGAGATCGGCCGCGAACGGATGGCCGATCAGCCAGGTCGAGTTCGCGTTCTTGACCAGTCCTGTCGCGGGCGAGACGGCGCCCGGGATGCCGACGCCGACGGTTCCGGACCGACCGATTTCCCGCTCCAGGTCGAGGACGAGGCCGACCACCGCGTCCAGCGTCGCGGTATAGGAGCCGGTGGGGCTGGCGAGCCGGCGTCCGGCGAGCACCGTGCCTTCCGTGCCGAGGGCCACACCCTCGATCTTCGTGCCGCCGAGATCGATGCCGATCCGCGCCTCCAGGCGAGAATTCTGCTGACCAGACAATGCTTTCTTTTCCCCCTGCCTTCGGTAAACTGACCCTCTAGACGTCTCGAATCGACGTGATCCCCAAGGCCCATCAGCCATGCCTAAAACCGTCATGATCGTCGAAGACAACGAGCTCAACATGAAGCTCTTCAACGATCTGCTCGAGGCTAATGGCTACAATATCATTCAAACCCGCGACGGGCTGGAGGCTCTGAAGCTCGCCCGCCAGCACAAGCCGGACCTGATCCTGATGGACATCCAGCTGCCGGAGGTCTCCGGCCTGGAAGTCACCAAGTGGATCAAGGAAGACGATAACCTCAAGTCCATTCCGATCATCGCGGTCACCGCCTTCGCGATGAAAGGCGACGAGGAAAAGATCCGCGAAGGCGGGTGCGAGGCCTACATCGCCAAGCCGATCTCCGTCGCGACATTCCTGCAGACGGTCCAGCGCTTCCTCCAGTAGGGCTGCGTCATGCCCGGCCGCATCCTGGTCGTCGACGACATACCGGCCAACGTCCGGTTGCTCGAGGCCAAGCTCGCCAGCGAATACTTCGACGTCATCACCGCCTCGTCGGGTCCCCAGGCACTCGAGATCGCGCGTGCCGAGGCGCCGGACATCGTGCTGCTCGACGTCATGATGCCGGGGATGGACGGGTTCGAGGTCTGCCGCCACCTCAAGGCCGATCCGCAGACGACCCACATCCCGGTGGTGATGGTGACCGCTCTCTCCGACGTCTCGGACCGGGTGAGGGGGCTGGAGGCCGGTGCCGATGACTTCCTGACCAAGCCCGTCCGCGACGTGGCGCTGTTCGCGCGCGTCCGCTCGCTGATCCGCCTCAAGATGGTCATGGACGAGTGGCGGCTGCGTCAGCAGACATCGAGCGAGCTCGGCATCGTCCCGCCGACCGCGACGCCGGAACATGAGAGCTATCACCACGCCCGCATCCTGATCTGCGAGGCGAGCGCGATCGAGACCGCCAACCTCCAGGAAGTGCTGGCGCGCGACGGTCACGAGCTCCAGGTGGCGGCGACGATCCCGGAAAGCCAGAAGCTGGCCGCGGGAAGCGAGTTCGATCTCGTGATCGTCGACTTGGCGCTCGGCGACGACGAGGCGCTGCGCCTCTGCTCGCATCTCCGTGCCCAGGAGAAGACGCGCCAGACGCCGATCCTGCTGATCGCCGAGGAGGACCAGACGGCGAAGCTGGCCAAGAGCCTCGACCTCGGCGTCAACGACTACCTGATGCAGCCGGTCGACCGGAACGAGCTGCTGGCGCGGGTGCGCACCCAGATCCGCCGGCGGCGCTTCCAGGACCGGCTCCGTGCGTCTTACCAGCAGAGCCTGTCGATGGCGCTGACCGACCAGCTGACCGGCCTCTACAACCGCAACTACCTGATGACGCACCTCTCGGGCCTGATGCAACGGACCATCGCGTCAGGCAAGGCGCTGGCCCTGGCGATGATCGACGTCGACACCTTCAAGCAGGTGAACGACACCCACGGCCACGCCGCCGGCGACGAGGTGCTGGCCGAGCTCGCCCAGCGCATGACGCATTTCACGCGCAACTTCGACACCGTCGCCCGTTTCGGCGGCGAGGAGTTCGTGGTGGTCATGCCGGACATCACGCCTGAGCTGGCGATGCTGGTTGCCGAGCGTCTGCGCCTCAGGGTCGCCGACTCGCCGATGAAGCTGAAGAACGGTCTTTCGCTGCCGATCACGATCTCGATCGGCGTCGCGGTCTCACGCAACCAGGGCGACCGGGCGGAGGACCTGCTGAGCCGCGCCGACCAGGCGCTCTATGCCGCGAAGCACCAGGGTCGCAACCGCGTGGTACTCGCAAACGACGACGCCGGGGCTGTGACCCCGGCGGCGGAAATCGTCGGCCTCAAGGAGAGGGCCGAAAAGCTGGACGCGAGAGCGGAGCCTATTTGATCTTGGCTTCGCGGAAGGTGATGTGCTTCCGCAGGACCGGGTCGTACTTCCGCATCTCCAGCTTCTCCGTGGTCTTCCGCGGGTTCTTGCTGGTCACGTAGTAGAAGCCGGTGTTCTCCGACGACTGAAGCTTGATCGTGATGGTGCTCGGCTTGGCCATGGCGCGCTCGCTGCCTTGAAACTTAGGGCTTGAAAGGTCGGGGAGAGATAGAGGCCGGGACGGGCCCCGTCAAGCGGCTCAGACCTGGATGTCGACGACGCTCTTGCCGGAGGAGGTCGCGGTCTCCCCGGACGAGGGCAAGCCGCCGCGGATCTTGGCCTCGAGGTCGGCCAGCGCCCGCTCGGTCTGGCGGATGTCCGCCTCGGCCTGGCGCTTGACCGAGGGATCGGTCGGCCGCCCGTAAGGCTGGACCAGGGCCACCTGCGCCCGGACCAGCGCCAGCTTCAGCTGCTTGTAGAGATTCTGGGCCTGCTCGCCGGAAACCGCCGGCGGCAGCGGCTGCTGGCCCTCCGGCGTCTTGGTCGACTGGCCCTGGTCGAGGCCGGAATGGATGCTGTTGGCGAGGAGGCGGGTCTCGCGGGCGACCCGTTGGGCGGCCCGGACGTCGCCCGTGGCCGCGGCGCTGCCGGCGGCGACCAGCAGCCCGGGCAGCTTGATCTTGGCGCTGTCCACGGCCTCTTTCGCGGACAGCCCCTGAGGCGTCGCGCGCCCGGCGGCGGCAACGGCCTTCAAAGTTTCCAGCGTCTTCGCCTGGGTCTCCGTCAGAGCGGGACCGAGGCTCGGGGGCACGGTGACCATCGCTCCTCTCTAGCTCCGCCCGAAGGTAGGAGAGACCATCGGCGACAGCAATTCTGTGATCGCGCTCACGTCAGGCGTCCACGTCGATCGTGGGCCCGGCCGGCTGGGCGGCGAGGGACCCGGACAGTGACTGGAGTTCCTTCTCCCCGTCGCGCAAAGCCTTCTCGACTTCCTTGATCTCCTCCGGCGAGGCGCCGCGGATCCGGGCCGCGATCACGGCCAGCCGCAGCTTGTCGACGACCTTCTTCAACTCCTTGACCAATTCTTTGCCGCCTTCGCGCGCCTGGTCCAGATCGGTGCCGGACCGCTCGGCCGGCTGGGATTTGTCTCCCGGCAGGCCCGGTGCGTCCTTTAGGAGACCGGCGTCCTTGAGCGCCTGCGTCAGTTCCTTGGTCAGGGCGCGGACCTCGCGGATCGCCGAGCGCGCGAAGCCGAGGTCGCCGGTCGCCGACGCGGTGCCGGCGGCGAGCTTGATCGCCTCGAGCTTGCTGCGCAGGAAGTCGACCTTGGCGGCGGCTGCCTTCTTCGGCGCCTCCTTCAT
>CAZZLX010000358.1:0-4732 GCA_964655235.1 uncultured Rhizobium sp. | reverse complement strand
GAGGATGGAGACGGCGGGCGGGCTCGAGGACCACATGGCGGGGCTCAAGCAGCTGGCCAAGGACCGGCCCTACATGGACCTGGACCGTGTCGGCATCACCGGTCATTCCGGCGGGGGTTTCGCCTCGACGCGCGCGCTGTTCCTCTATCCGGAGTTCTTCAAGGCCGCGGCCTCGTCCTCGGGCAACCACGACCAGCGGGGATACTCGCAGGGCTGGGGCGAGAAGTACCAGGGGCTCGCGTCTGAAGGCGCCTCATACGCGGCGCAGGTCAATGCCAGCATCGCGCACCGGATGCAGGGCAAGCTGTTCCTCTCCTACGCGGACATGGACGACAACGTCGCCCCGGCGCTGACGCTCCAGGTCTGCGACGCGCTCATCAAGGCGAACAAGGATTTCGAGCTGCTGGTCATGACCAACCACAACCATCTCTCGATCTACCGCAACGGCTACTTCTTCCGCCGCACCTTCGAGTTCTTCCTGCGCGAGCTCGTCGGTGTCCAGGTGGAGCCGGGCTACAAGCTCAAGGGGCAGGGCGACTGAAAGCCTGCATGTGGAAGGCGGCCTGCGCATGAGCGTAGCGATGTCCGGCGCCGACCGGGCAGGCGTTGCGGGCGAGGCAGCCGCCGGACATGCAGCGAGAGCCTTCGGCCGTCGCGACATGCGCGCGGCAGCGGGGGACGTCGTAGCCGGAGCCTGAAAAGGCCGACACGGGGCAGGCCGTAAGGCAGGGCTTCTCCGCGCACGCCGCGCAGGGGCTGGTTTTTGCGTCCATCGGCGGCAGCGTGAGGCGTTCGGTGAAGGCAAGCGCGCCGCGATAGCTGTGCCAGAGGCCCCATTCTGGGTGGATCAGGATGCCGAGCGGCGAGACGGCCACCGGCTCCGCCCGCATCGCCCATCGCTGGAACGGCAGCCAGGGCGGGCCGGTGAAGGGATAGAGCGCGGTTGCGTCGAGATCGTTCGCGATCGCGTCGATCGTCCGGCGTGACCAGCGGTCGAGCGGGTCGGGCGCGCCATCCGCCGCTTCGGCCGACGACGCGAAGAAGCCCCAGGACTCGCCGCCGGCCCACCCGAGCAGGACGATCGTCGCCGCCGGCACAGCATCTTCGGACGTGACATGGAACGCGCCGCGCAGCCGAAGCCCGGCTTCGCGTGCGCGGTCGCCGATACGATCGACGGTCAGTCCGGCCAGCGGAGCAGGCGCTCGAAGCGCCGGGCCTTGCGCTCGGTGGGACTGTACTGCTGCGGGCGGTTGCGCTTGCGTGCTTCGGCGAGCTCGTGGACGACGCGGTCGGCGACCACTTCGGCCTCGCCCGGATGCAGGTTGCAGGGGTCGAGCTGGAAGAAGCCCTGCTCGGCCTCGTGGTCGCGCACGATCACCGGCGGGCTCCCGGCCGCGAGCTGGTCGGCGAGCTCCCAGGCGGTGATCCGCGCCTTCTCGGGATCGACGGCCAGCATCATCCGGTCGAGCGGGTTGTCGGTCGGGTCCGGGATGATCGTCGCGGTCACGCCTTCGATGCCGGCGAAGCGCCTCATCCAGAGGTCCAGGTAGCTCTGCTCGCGCTTGCGGATACCGGCATGGTCGCGCTTCTCCCACGCTTCGAGCGCGGCGATGGTGCCGGCGATGCTCTCCTTGCCGACCTTCATGCCGCGGCCGATGCCGGAGTTCTGCAGGAAGGCTGCGCGCACCAGGTGCTTCCTCCCGCCGACGATGCCGGCAGTCGGGCCACCGAGGAACTTGTGTGCGCTGTAGATCACGAGGTCGGCGCCGGCCGCGTAGAACCCCTTCAGGTCGTATTCGGAGGCCAGGTCCGCGACGACCGGCACGCCCTTGTCGTGGCAGATGCGTGCGAACTCCTGCAGCGGCAGCTGGCCATACTGCACTGTGTGGTGAGAGACGACGTAGAGCGCCGCCGCGGTCTTCTCGGTGATCTTGGAGGCGAGCTGGTAGGCACGCGCGTCGGTGACGTTGCCGACCGGCACGCAGGTGGCACCGGCCAGGCGGATCGCCTGCTCGATCGGCGCGCCATAGCCGGTCATGTGGCCCATCATGATCACCACCTCGTTCTTCATGCCGGTGGTGTCGGGGAGCTGCTCGATCTTTGCCAATTCCGGGCCTGTCATGCAGCCGGCGAGCGCCAGCGTGATGCCGGCGGAGGCTGAAGCGGTGACGTACCCCGCTTCGGATCCGGTTAGCCGGGCGATCGCCGCGCTCGCCTTCCGCTGCAGGTCGTTGACCTCGACCCACTCGGGCAGCACCTCGCTCGCGACCTTGACCGCCTCGGGCACTACGATCGAGGCGCCGAGCGCCGTCATCGTGCCGGAGACGTTGATGATCGGCCTTAGGCCCAGGCGCTGGCGGATGTCGGAGCGTGCGGACATGGGATCAGTGCTTCATCTCGATGCGCGACAGGAAGGACTTGAGCCGCTCGTTGCTGGCGGCATTGGCGAGCACGTCGCGCGACGGTCCGTCGACGACGACGCGGCCGTCGTCCATGAAGACGATGCGGGATCCGACGTCACGGGCGAAGGTCATCTCGTGGGTGACGACGATCATCGTCATGCCGTCGCGGGCAAGGCCCTGGACCACGGATAGGACCTCTCCGACCAGCTCCGGATCAAGCGCCGAGGTGATCTCGTCGAGCAGCAGCACCTTGGGCTCCATCGCCACGGCGCGCGCGATGCCGACGCGCTGCTGCTGGCCTCCGGAAAGCTGGCTTGGCAGGTTCTGCAGCTTGTCGGAAAGTCCGACACGCGTGAGCCAGTGGATGGCGCGCTCCCTGGCCTCGGCCTTGGAGATGCCGCGCACCTTGGTCAGGCCGAGCATGACGTTGTCGAGCGCGGAGAGGTGCGGGAACAGGTTGAACAGCTGGAACACCATGCCGATGTCGGCGCGGATCGGCGCCAGCGCACGCTCGGAGCGACGCTTGCGGTTGTCGTCGTATCCGACCTCGACGCCGTCGACCTTGATCGAGCCGTCGTCGTAGGACTCGAGCAGGTTGATGCAGCGGAGCAATGTGGTCTTGCCGCTGCCGGAAGGCCCGATCACACAGACCGCCTCGCCCTTGGCGACGTCGAGGTCGACGCCGTCGAGGACGCGGGTGGTGCCGAAGGACTTCTTGAGGCCGCGGATCTGCACGAGGGGCTGGGGCACCGGCTACTCCCGGATATAGGCGAAGCGAGCCTCGAGCCGGCGGCTCGCCTGGCTCAGGCTGTAGTTGATCGCGAAGTACATGGCGGCGGCGAGGAGGTACATCGGCAGCGGGTCGTAGGTCCGCCCGATCACCTGCTGGGCGGCGAGCGTCAGGTCGACGATGCCGGCAAGCGACACCAGCGCCGATCCCTTCACCGCGTCGGCGACCGCGTTGATCCAGGGCGGCAGGAAGCGACGGGTCGCCTGCGGCATGATCACGTACTGGAGGCGCTGGCGGAAGGTGAGGCCGATCGCCTTGCCGGCATCGGTCTGGCCGTAGTGGATCGACTGGATCGCGCCGCGGGCGATCTCGGCGACATGCGCAGTCTTGAACGCGGCGAGCGCGATCACCGCCGAGGCGTAGTTGCCGAAGTCGATGCCGACCAGCGGCAGGCCGTAGATGATCAGGAAGATCAGCACGATCAGCGGCGTGCCGCGCAGGATGTCGGAGTAGGCGCGGATGGGCCCGGCGATCCACCAGGGCCCGTAGACGAGGCCGACGCCGAACAGGATGCCCGAGACCAGCGACGAGGCGACCACCAGGCCGGATACCGCCAGCGTGACCAGCAACCCATCCCAGAGGAACGGGAGAGTGTTCACCAGGAACTGGATCATCGCCGCACCAGCGAGAAGCGGCGTTCGAGAATCCTCAGCCCGTGGAGCAGCACGTAGCAGGTGACGAGATACATCGGCCAGACCACCAGCCAGACCTCGATCACGCGGAAGGTGTTGGTCTTGATCCAGTTGGCGCCGTAGGTGAGCTCCGGCACCGCGATCACATAGGCGAGCGAGGTGTCCTTGAAGAGGGAGACGTACACGTTGGAGAGCGACGGCAGCACGATGCGGAACATCATCGGCGCGCGCACGTAGAGGAAGCGCTGCCAGGGCGTGAGCCCGACCGCCTTGCCGGCGTCGATCAGGCCTTTGGGGATCGCGTCCAGGCCGGCGCGGAAAACCTCGACGAGGTAGGCGCCGGAATAGAGCGCGAGGGTGGCGACGAAGCTGGTCTTGGCGTCGTAGGCGAAGCCGCCAGCCGACGGAATGCCGTAGAAGACGAGATAGACCAGCAGCAGCAGCGGCACGTTGCGGATGAACTCGACATAGGCCGAGACGCCGGCGCGCACGAGGCGATTGCCGCCGGTGTAGGCCAGTGCAAGGGCGAGCCCGATCACCATGCCGATCAGGATCGAGACGAGCGCGATCTCGAGCGACAGCGCCAAGCCCCAATAGAGCTTGTCGGCGTAGCGCCAGACGAAGTTGAAGTTGAAGTGATAGTCCAAGGGCGGGCGCCTAGGGCGAGCCCCCCACCCCAACCCTCCCCCACGAGGGGGGGAGGGGGTACGAGGCGACGCTCGGCTCGATGATCAGATCGACGGGAAACCGGGCACGCGGCGCGGCGGCTTGGAGGCGAAGAAGTCTTCGAAGGCCTGATCGTAGAGATCGGTCTGGTGGCCGTGCATGTTGACGTTGAAGGTGGTGTTGACGAACTGCAGCCAGTCCGGATCGCCCTGGCGCATCGCCGCCGAGTAGATCTGCGTGTC
>CAZZLX010000357.1:0-4737 GCA_964655235.1 uncultured Rhizobium sp. | reverse complement strand
ACCCGATCGGTTCCGGCGGCCTGCCCGTCTCCGGCGAGGCCTCCTGCGTCGAGCGCATCGCCTACGGCATTCCCGACGTGCTCGGCGCCGCGCGCGATCTCTATCGCGACAAGGCGACGCTCGTCGTCGGCAGCGGCCACTCGGCGCTGAATGCGCTGCTGGAGCTGACCGAGCTCCAGGAAAAGTCGCCCGCGACCCGCATCCTCTGGGCGATGCGGCGCGAGCAGATCGAAAGCGCCTTCGGCGGCGGCGAGGCCGATGCGCTGCCGGAACGCGGCGCGCTCGGCATTCGCGCGCGGCGGGCCGTCGCCGACGGCCGCATCGAGGTGCTGTCGCCGTTCCGCATCTCGGCGCTGGCGATGAAGCCGAACGGCCGCGTCGCGGTCACGGGCTCGCTCCGCGACCACGAAACCACGATCGAGGCCGACCGCCTCATCGTCGCGACCGGCTTCCGGCCGGACTTCGACTTCCTCCGCGAGATCCGCCTCGACCTCGACCCTTGGCTGGAATCGACGCGCGCGCTCGGGCCGCTGATCGATCCGAACCTGCACAGCTGCGGCACCGTGCGTCCGCACGGCGCCAAGGAGCTCGCGCATCCGGAGAAGGACTTCTACGTCGCCGGCATGAAGAGCTACGGCCGCGCGCCGACCTTCCTTCTTGCGACCGGCCACGAACAGGTCCGCTCGATCTCGGCGGCGCTGGCCGGCGATCACGAGGCCGCGGCCCGCGTCGAGCTCGAGCTGCCCGAGACCGGCGTCTGCCACTCGACGCCGAAGATCGGCAAGGTCGCGGCCGAAGAGGCTGCCGGCTGTTGCGGCGGACCAGCTCCGGCCGAGGTCGACGCCTGCTGCGTCGCCGACGTCGAGGCCAAGGCCGCGGGCGAGGGCGGATGCGGATGCTGCCCAACCGCCGCACCGAAGGTCGTCGCCAAGGTGCGCGTGAAGGTGCCGGCCGGAAGCTCGTCCTGCTGCGGCGACTAGCGCGTCGTCGTTCCCAGCAGCGGCGGCGAGTCCGGTAGCCCGAGGAGACTGTCGATCCGCATGACCGCCGCCGGCGTCAGCTGGCGGTTGGCGTGAAGCGCCAGGTTCGTGCGGGCGACGCCGATCGCGGTGTTGCGCCGGACGGGATCGGAGATCTTGAGCGCGGTCCGCATCTCGCTCTCGTAAGCGTCGAGATGCTGCTGAATCCTGGCCTGCGGCTGGTTCTGGTCGGAGGCGGCGCGGGCCGGGGTCAGGATGCCGAGCACGCTCGCCGCACGCGCGGTATCGCCGGCGGCGATGGCCGGACCGGCAAGACTCAACGTGACGGCAGCCGCAGCGGCGACGCGGATCATGCCCAGGAAACGCACGAGCGCCCGCTCCCGTTGCGTCAGCGAAGCGCCTCCCGCCGCTGCTGCAGGAACCGCCGGACAGCCGGATCGGACTCGAGACCGATCGCGCGCTCATAAGCGTCATCGGCCTCGTCCATCTTCCGCGCGCGCATGAGCAGACCGGCTCGCGCCGCCCAGTAGGGCTGGTAGTCGCGAAGGCGTGCGTCCCCGGCGAGCCCATCGAGCGCGGCGAGGCCGGCCGCCGCTCCCCCGATCTCGGCGAGCGCGACCGCACGGTTGATCGCGACCACTGGCGAGTCCGTCATCGACATCAGCGCGTCGTAGAGCGCGACGATCGCCGCCCAGTCCGCATCACCGCCGCGTCGCCTTATGCCGTGCGCGGACTGCACCGCGGCTTCGAGCTGGTAACGCCCGATGCGTCCGAGGCGACTCGCCTGATGCAGCAGCGATTCCGCCTCGTCGATCATGGCGTGGTTCCAGAGCACGACGTCCTGCTCGGCAAGCGGCACGTAGTCGCCTTCCTGCGAGCGCCGCGCGGCACGACGCGCCTCGGCATGCAGCATGAGCGCGAGAAGCCCCAGCGCTTCCGGCTCCTCGGGAAGCAGCGAGGCGACGAGGCGGCCGAGCCAGATCGCCTCCGTGCCGAGATCGCGCCGGCGCGCCTCGGTACCGGCGGGATCGCTCCAGCCTTCGGCGAAGGCGGCGTAGATCGCATCCAGCACCGCTTCGAGACGTTCCGGCAGGTCGGCCGGATCGGGCACGCGGAACGGGATGCCGGATTCCTTGATCCGCGCCTTGGCACGCACGAGGCGCTGGCCCATCGCCGCCGGCGAGACCAGGAACGCCGAACCGATCGCCGCCGCGTCGAAGCCCAATATCGTCTGCAGGATCAGCGGCGCCCGCACCGCGGGATCGATCGCGGGATGGGCACAGGCGAACATCAATCCCAGGCGCTCGTCGGGAAATCTCGTATCCATCGCGCGCGCTTCCAGCTCCTCGGCGACCAGGCGGACATGAGGCTCGGCGTCGCCGGCCGTCTTCCGCCGGCGCTGCGTGTCGATCAGCTTTCGCCGTGCCGCCTGCAGCAGCCAGGCCTCCGGATTGTCGGGCACGCCCGACTTGGGCCACGTCGCGAGTGCAGCGGCGAACGCATCGGCCAGCGCGTCCTCGGACGCCGCGACGTCACGCGAGCGCGCCGAGAGGAAGGCGACGAGCTTGCCGTAGCTGCGGCGGGCGACCGCTTCCGCGGCCGCGCGCGCCTCGTCGCCGTTCGACATCACATCTCCCAGAGCGGACGCACCTCGATCGCGCCGTGCGCGGCGCCCGGGCACTTCGCCGCCCAGGACAGCGCCTGGTCGAGGTCCGGCACCTCGATCATGAAGTATCCGCCGAGCTGTTCCTTGGTCTCGGCATAAGGGCCGTCGAGCACCTGGGTCTTGCCATTGGCGACGCGTACGGTCGAGGCGGTCGAGACAGGCTTAAGGCGTTCCCCGCCGCGCAGGATGCCGGCCTTCTGCATCGCCTGGGCATAGGCCATGTAGGCGCCGGTCCGCTCCTCGCCTTCGGCCTTGCTCATCTCGGCGTAGTCGGATTCGCGGGTGTGGATCAGGAGCATGTACTTCATGTCGGTTCCCTCGAGCTTGAGGCGGGCCTCATGCGCCGCCGACACAGTGACGCGCGACCCTGGGCGGTTTCGACATGCGCCGCAAGAATTCTACTCCGCCTTCTCCTCCGGCAGGTCGTAGCGGAACTCGAACTTCACCGGGTCGAGCACGACCATGGTGCGGAACTTGGCGACGTCGGGGTTGGAGTAGAGGAAGCGGCGGGTGAAGTTCTCGTAGGCGGCGACGTCGGGCACCTGGACCACCAGCGCGAAGTCCGGGTCGCCGGTGACGAAGTAGCATTGCCGGACCACCGGCTCGGCGAGCGCCGCTCGCTTGAAGTTGTCGATCATGTCGATGCGGTCGCGCTCCATCGTCACCTCGACGAGCGCCGTCATGTACCGGCCGGCATAGGCCGGGTTGAGGACGGAAACGTCGCCGAGGATCACCCCGCCGTCCCGCAGCCGACGGACGCGCCTGAGGCAGGCCGGCGGCGAGATCCCCACGACCTCGGCAAGGTCCTGATTGGTCAGCAGATTGTTCTTCTGGAGCTGCTCCAGAATCCTGCGGTCGACCGCGTCCAGCTCGATCATGGATTTCATGGACTGTGAGTTTCCGGAATTTCCGAGACGAAATCCACGCGAATGCGAAATCCACCGCAATCAGCCTTTGTCTAGCATCGCCGCATGTCTGGGGAGGCATCGGGCGTCAGGGAGGTGACCGGCGCGGACGTGGAGTCCGCGGCCCGGCGGCTGGCGCCGCACATGTCGCCGACCCCGCTGATCCTCTCGGCCGCGCTTTCCGACCTTCTCGGCGCCGAGGTCTGGCTCAAGCTCGAGACCGCCTCCGAAATCGCCAGCTTCAAGCTCCGCGGCGCGCTGAACGCGCTGCTCCTGGCCGGATCCCGCGACAGCGCGCTCACCTCCTCGACCGGCAACCACGGCCAGGGCGTCACGCTCGCGGCGAAGCGCCTCGGCATCGGCGCCGACATCTTCGTCCCCGATGACCCGAACCCGGTGAAAGTCCGGATGATCGAGCTGCTCGGTGGACGGGTGCATGTCGGCGGCCACGACATCGACGCCGCCAAGGAGCGCGCCTATGCCTACCAGGCCAAGCACGGCGGCACCTTCGTCGACGACGGCGAGAACGCCGACCTGATCGCCGGCGCCGGCACCGTCGGCCTCGAGATCGGCCGGCAGCTCGAGGACATCGACGTGCTCTATGTGCCGATGGGATCGGGGTCGCTCGCCAGCGGCACCGCCACCGGCGTCAAGCACGTGCAGCCGAAGATCAAGGTCGTCGCGGTGCAGGCCTCCGGCGCGCCGGCGATGGTCGAGAGCTTCCACGCGAAGCGCGCGATCGAGCGGCCGATCGACACGCGCGCCGACTGCCTCGTCTGCCGGATTCCGGCGGCGCAGGCGCTCGCGACGCTGATCGCCCATGTCGACGACGCGGTCACCGTCTCCGACAAGGAGATGCTGTCGGCGGTCCACACATATCTCGCGCGCGCCCATGTGCTGATCGAGCTTGGCTCGGCCGCACCTCTTGCGGCGGCCTGGAACCGGCGCGCGGAGACCAAGGGCAAGCGCGTCGTGCTGGTCGTCTCCGGCGCCAACGCCGTGCCGGAGATCATGATCGAGGCGCTGAAATCCCCGATGCTCGGCGGAGGGTTTGCGTGACGCCGCTACCCTCGCCTGCGTGTCTTCATGTCCTCGCAGGCCTGGGTCAGCGCCGCCATGAGCTCGGGCTCGCTCGCGGCATGGATGAAGCGGAGATCGGCCTCGGGCCAGCGCTGCTTCAAGATCC